>JAYTNJ010000105.1:0-9742 GCA_043748345.1 Saprospiraceae bacterium | reverse complement strand
GTTGCCGATAGATTTTTATGATCGTGTTGATTTATCTTTTTTGAAATGGCTACAAAATTTTTGCTAATAGCAGCAGCCAGATTTTCTCTGCCCGCAGCAAATATATAAATGATCATTTGTCCATTTGCCCATTTATCATGGCCTACTGATGTGGTAAATTGTGGATCTGAAAGTGCTTTATTAAATTTTTCATCTCCCATATCTTCCCGCAACATTTTTGTTGTATTAGCTGTAGCATCTGATATGTCTGCAAGCAAAACATATGTGCGTAATTCTTTGCTGTAAGGTTTTGCTATAAGTTGTTCGGGTGTCATATACCTGATATCAAACATCGGTTCTACTGCCGTCAAAATGGGATATGCACATTCAAAATAATAAGATACAGTATCAGCGATTGCACCTTCTGTCATATTTTTTTCAGCGATGATCACTACATTATTGATACGTCCCATAGCAATAGGTTTTGTAGCCAAATTTTTTGCAACATCCCCTTTACAAGACCATAAAAGCAATAAGTATATAAAAAAATAGAACTTATATCTAGAAAAGAAACTATTCATCTTTATAAAAATTTGTGTTTTATACATATGTACTACAAATCAGATGCAAAATTAACCGTTTTTGGTGTTTGTTGATTAAGTGCATGTTTAAAATTCGATTAGTTCCATGCATTAGCTTGGACATCAAAATTTAAACAAACTCAATCATAATTATTTGGTTTATATAAGTCAAACCAATTATTTAATAAAGGATAAAAACTCATTTTTTGTTCCAGACTTTTGGCGGAAATGTAGAAATGAAAAATCAATCCAATAAGTTTAAATAAATTTACGTTATTTTGGTCGTGCGAAAAGAAACATAATTACATGAAAATTTATTGTTTATTGATATTATTTTTAGCTTGTTTATTGTCAAACTGTAAAAACAATTCAAGCCCGGATGTGTCATCCATAGATGTAGACACAAAAATAATACGAACTGAAAAAGAACTTAGCCGGACTAAAAATTCTAATGAAATAAAAGAACTAATAAAAAATAATCAACCTTTCTATAATATATATGTAAATGAAGCTTTGGGTTACAAAGGCACAAATGTAGATAGTCAGGTCATAAATCTTCAAAAATTTTTAAAAGACTCACTCACTGTAGATCTACTCCAAAAAACGGAAAAAAGATATTCAGATTTTTATAAAATAAAACCTGAGGTCGATAATTTATTTAGACATCTTAAGTATTATTTTCCTGAAAAATTTGTTCAAATCCCGAATATTTACACATTTATATCTCAGTTCGAATACCAGATTTTTGTATTTGAAGATGCGGGAAGTAAGGACGGTATCGGCATTGGATTAGACATGTTTTTGTATCCTGATGTTCGTTATAAAAAGATCGATCCTGACAATACCAACTTTTCTGACTATATCACCTGCTCGTGGAACGAGGAACATGTTGTAAAAAAAGTAGCAGATATATATACTTCAGAAATCATTGGTGAAGCTCCGGGTCACAGGATGATAGATCAGATGATACACAATGGTAAGGCACTTTATCTGACTAAACTGCTTATGCCTTCAGCACATGATTCGATAATCATAGAATATCCTCTGCGGCATTTGAACTGGTGTGAGGATAATGAATTGCAGGTGTGGTCTTTTTTCCTTGACAATAAATTATTTTTCGAATCCAATCCAGCGAAAATAAGCAAGTATCTAAACCCATCACCTGACAGCCCTGATATGCCTGCTGCCGCACCTGGAAGAACAGCAAATTACCTCGGATGGCAAATAGTCAAGGCCTATATGAATAGGTACCCCGAAACAAAACTTTCAGAACTTTTTTCGATGAATGATGCGCAGAAATTTATGGAGAAATCAAAATATAAACCTGAAAGAAAATAGTCAGATCTAATTGCTAATTACAAAGCGTGCTTATATGTGCTTTGGCAGGACCGTATCCAAGTTTTATACATTCTTTGATATCGGTACAAGCTTTTTTAATATCAAGTAGCTTGGTGTAAGTGTTGGCTCTGTTAAAGTAAGCTTCAGCTAAATCTGATTTGTAACCGATA
The DNA here is from genome assembly GCA_043748345.1 of Saprospiraceae bacterium. GTDB lineage: Bacteria > Bacteroidota > Bacteroidia > Chitinophagales > Saprospiraceae > OLB9. The sequence continues at coordinate 7,674 of JAYTNJ010000105.1, read as the reverse complement.
GCATCACTGAAATCTGATAGTGCTTTATCAAACTGTCCGGATTCAAGATAACAGGTGCCACGATGTAGGTATAACTCTGCGTTTTTACTATCTATTTTTATAAGATTGGTATAATCGATAGCTGCATCGTCATATTTACCTATCTTAAAGGATATCAGGGCTTTATTTTTCAAACCTTGCAAGTGGGACGGATTTAACTGGAGACACAAGTTATAATCCACAAGAGCAGAAGCCATATCTTCCAGCATGAGTTTGGCGTATCCCCTGTAATGATACAAATCTGCATCGGATGGATTTTTACGAAGGGCAACGCTAAGTTCTGCAATGGCTTCATTATATTTATTAAGTTTCAGATAGATTTTTGCTTTTTCAAAAGATGTAACATACTGATCAGGTTTAAGGTCTGCAGCAGCGGTAAAATCAGCCATTGCCCCTTCCTTATCATTAATTTTATTTTTACAAAAGGCCCGATTGAGAAAAGATGCATAGCTATGTTCACCCTTGGCAATGGCTATGGTCAGATCAGATATTGCTTTTTCGGGTATTCCGGTTTTCATATATGCAGTTCCTCGGTGAACATAAGCTTTTGATAATGAAGCGTCTCTATTTATAGCATCTGAAAGTACAGCAATACTGGTATTATAATCCCCTTTGAGCAATAAAGCATATCCTTTAAACAGGTATGCTTTTGAAAACTGGGGGTCGAGACTCACCGTTTTATCAAAATCAACAATAGCTTTATCGTATTGCTGTAAACTTAACGCACAGTTGCCTCTGTTGTAATATGCCTTTGTATATGTAGGATCCTTTTCGATACATGTTGTATAAGATCCTGCTGCCAGCTCAAAGTTTCGGGCATTATAATATTCTACACCTTTATTATAATAATCTATGGCAGTTTTGTTCCCCTGACCAATTAGGTTGGAGATGATAAAAAATAATAAAAAACAACACAAATAGATCAATCGCATTCGCTCAATTTTTCTAAAAATAAACAATTTAAGCTATTCTGTGTGACGTGGCAGGGTAAATTCGTCACTGAACTATTATAACAATGTTTTGTTCTGCAAAATTGAAATATTAAATCTGCATTATTGTTACATTTGACCCCTTAATTTCACCAAACCTAAAATTTCAAGGCATACCCTGATAAGACGCATGAAAGAAAATACCGATACCGAGGCTTCAGACAGAAAAAAAGATCATATTGAGCTAGCCTTCAAATCTCGCGTAAAGAATGAAGAGATTGACCCTAGATTTTACTATGAGCCACTCATGAACGCTCATCCTGATAAAAATACAGATATTTCAGTATTTTTCCTTGGTAAAACATTTAAAGCTCCAATATGGGTATCAAGTATGACCGGTGGTACTACCCTTGCAAGTATTATAAACAAAAATCTTGCCAGAGGCTGTTGTGAATTCGGATTGGGTATGGGGCTTGGTTCTTGTCGTCAGCTTTTGTACAATGATGAATTTTTGGATGACTTTCAGGTAAGAAAATACTTAGGTGGTCAGCCTTTATATGCTAACCTAGGAGTAGCCCAACTTGAAATCCTCCTTCAGGAGCAAAAAACTGATAAGATAGTTGAGTTACTCAAAAAACTGGAAGCTGATGGGCTCATTATCCATGTAAATCCTTTGCAGGAATGGTTACAACCTGAAGGTGACAGATTTGTTTCATCCCCACTTGAAACAATAAAAAGAATTCTTGATCTTGTCGATTGCCCTGTGATAGTCAAAGAGGTAGGTCAAGGCATGGGACCTCAAAGCCTCCTGGAATTATTCAAACTCCCATTGGCAGCGATTGACTTTGGTGCAGGTGGTGGTACAAATTTTGCGTTGCTGGAGATATTAAGGTCGTCAGAAAAAGTTGCTGATAATTATTCAGGATTTGCTAATATAGGACATAGTGCAGAAGAAATGACCGACTTTGTAAACCAAATACTTGCTGGCAACTCAAATGAGTTATTATGTAAGGAGGTGATCATCTCAGGTGGTGTCAGAGATTTTTTGGATGGTTATTATCTTACTCAAAAACTTAAACTACCATCTATCTACGGTCATGCTTCAGGGTTTCTTAAACACGCACAAAACTCTTATGAAGACCTGTCTGAGTATATAAATCTCCAAATAGAGGGTTTTAAGTTGTCGAAAACTATGCTGAAAGTAAAATAACAAAGGTATGGCTAAAAAATCAGTATCAGGATTTTCAAAATTGTCTAAAGCTGGCAAACTCGACTGGTTGGTTTCAACCTACATGGACGAAATTCAGGATACAAAAGACACTTTTTCATACTTCTGTCTGAAAGATGAATCGATACAAAAAGTAATTGACGGTTTTAGCGAAAATACTATTAGTAACTATTTCCTGCCGTTTGGACTTGCACCCAATTTTCTTATAGACGGAGAAATATATTGTATACCGATGGTCATAGAAGAGAGCTCAGTGGTAGCAGCTTCTTCATCAGCCGCAAAATACTGGATGGATCGCGGCGGTTTTAAGACAACCATCCTCGGAACTACCAAAGTAGGGCAAATACATTTCAAATGGTTTGGTAATCCGTTGGAGATTAAAAAGTTATATAAAAAAATTGAATCCTTTCTTTTGGGTAACTCTGCTTCGATCATTAAAAATATGGAAAAGAGAGGAGGAGGTATCACCCGTACAGAATTACTGGATTTTACCAGCCAGGAATCAGGTTTATACCAGATAAGGGTACATTTTGAAACCTGTGACTCCATGGGTGCTAATTTTATTAATTCTGTACTCGAAAATTTTGCTGAGTCGCTGGAAAGATTTTTTGTAGACAGCCCGGATGTACCCGATGAAAAAAGGGATATAGACATCATCATGTCCATACTATCCAATTATACTCCCGAATGTGTCGTAAGATCTGAAGTATCATGTCCTATCGTTGATTTGGGCACTTTTGCTAATGGAATGATGGCTGAGCAACTGGCAGAAAAATTCAGAACGGCTGTAAAAATAGCTCACATAGACCCCTATCGGGCAACAACCCATAATAAAGGGATTTTTAATGGTATAGACTCAGTGATACTAGCTACAGGTAATGACTTCAGAGCTTGCGAGGCTGCCGGCCACACCTATGCTGCCAGAGGCGGTCAATACAAAAGCCTTAGTTACTGTGAAGTGAAAGATGGAATATTTCGATTCTGGCTTGATGTTCCACTGGCTATCGGTACCGTAGGCGGTCTCACTTCGCTACATCCGCTTGCAAAAAAATCATTGGAGATATTGGGCAATCCATCTGCTGAACAACTTATGCGAATAATAGCCTCAGTTGGGCTGGCACAAAATTTTGCTGCAATCAGATCATTAGTTACAACCGGTATTCAACAAGGACATATGAAAATGCATCTCATGAATATTCTGAACCACCTTCATGCTTCTGAAGATGAAAGTGTGAGAGTGATTTCCCACTTTGAAGATAAAACTGTTTCTTTTGCTGGAGTACGTGATTACTTGACAGAGTTGAGATAAAATTAAAGTATGACTAGATATCTTTTTGTTTTAGCTTTAATTTTTCATTACCACATAACATATTCTCAAAATATGACACCTGAGCAAGTCGTTCAAAAAAACCTGGATTTCTATAATGCCCGAAATATCGATGGTTTTATGTCATCTTTTGCAAATGATATTATTTTTGTCAATTTTTTCGATGGTAAAGTGACCATCTCAGGAATTGAAGAATGCAAAAAAGTATACCGTCAGTTGTTTAATCTTTCTCCTGAACTACTTTCCACAATCATCAAACGAATTATTTTTGATCATACGGTGATTGACCACGAGTTGATAACGGGAAGGAATGGATCAAAAGACCCGGTCGAGCTTGTATTGATCTATGAAGTCCGCAATGAATTGATTTACAAAGTCTCTGTGATGAGAAAATGAAAAATTGGTATTTTGTAAATTATTACTGTTGGGCAATACAGCCAATCACTAAAATATGAGTTTAACCATCTAAAAGACAAATCTATTGCAAGAGCCGGGTTATCAAAAAGCAGAACAATGGTTTTCCGGTATGGGCTGGACACCGATGACTTTTCAGGAAGAAACCTGGCAGGCCTATATTGCAGGCAAATCTGGCTTAGTCAATGCGCCCACAGGCAGTGGTAAGACATATTCTATCCTTATTGGTGAACTGATAGATTTTATAAACTCAAACAAAGGCACACAAAGTAAAGCATCAACGGATATAGGATTGAGGCTGATTTGGATCACTCCCATCAGGGCTTTGGCAAAAGAAATTCATAATGCATGTCAGAGAGCTATATCGGGCATGGGACTGGACTGGCGGGTTGAAATGCGTACAGGTGACTCTACCGGTAAAGAAAAAAAAGAACAACTGCGCCTCCCGCCCCAAATATTGATCACTACCCCTGAAAGTTTACATGTCTTACTGGCTACCCAAGGGCATCCCAAATTCTTTAGTACATTACAAACAATAGTAGTAGATGAGTGGCATGAGCTCATGGGGTCTAAAAGAGGAGTTCAGACAGAACTTGTAATCTCACGTCTTCGAAACTTAAGTTCTGACCTTAAAATATGGGGGATATCAGCCACTATCGGCAATATGCAAGAAGCTATAGATGTACTTCTTTACCCTGTACAGAAAAAAAACAGAGAGATAATTAAGGCTGAAATTGACAAAAAAATCACCTTACACTCTGTTATTCCGGACGAAATGGAAACATACCCCTGGGCAGGGCATCTGGGACTTCGTCTTGCAGATAAAGTACTTGAAATCATCAATAAAAGCAATACTAGTCTAGTCTTTACCAATACAAGGGCCCAATGTGAAATATGGTATCAAAAGTTACTTGATATTGATCCGGATTTGTCGGGACAGATAGCTATGCATCATGGCTCTATCAGCAAAGAAATCAGAGAATGGGTGGAAGAAGCACTATATGAAGGCAGAATAAAAGCAGTAGTCTGCACATCGAGTCTTGATCTGGGTGTCGACTTTAGGCCGGTTGAAACGATAATTCAGGTGGGAAGTCCTAAAGGTGTGGCGCGATTTGTGCAGCGAGCCGGCAGGAGTGGACATCAGCCCGGAGCAGAAAGTCATATATGGTTTGTGCCTACTCACGCACTTGAACTGGTTGAAGCTGCCGGGCTGCGCATGGCTATAGATCATGGAGATATTGAAGAACGAATACCTTACATCAGATCATTTGATGTATTGATTCAATATCTGATGACCCTTGCTGTTTCCGAAGGGTTTTACCCCGAACAGATATATACGGAAATTAAAAATACATATTGTTATGAATCAATATCCAAAGAAGAATGGTTGCAAGTGTTGCAGTTTTTAGTATCCGGCAGTGATTCATTACAAGCATATGACGAGTTTAAAAAGATCGAGATAGCCCCTGATGGAAGATACTATGTTGCTGATAAAAGAAAAGCTTTGAGACATCGCTTGTCTATCGGTACGATCATCTCCGAAGTAATGATCTCCATACAACTTGTTAAAGGTACAAGACTTGGGGTAATAGAGGAATATTTTATTTCTCAATTGAGTCCGGGAGATGTATTTTGGTTTGCAGGTCAAGCACTTGAGCTCGTAAGATTTAAGGATATGACGGCGCAAGTCAGACCGAGTAAAACCAAAACAGGTAAGATACCATCCTACATGGGAGGGCGCATGCCTCTGAGTTCGCAAATGTCGGAGGTACTTAGAGAAAAAATATATTCCTATACTGAAGGTAATATTACAGACATAGAAGTAGCCGCTTTAACACCTTTATTTGAAATGCAGTCCAGAAGATCTTTGATACCCAGACGTGATGAATTTCTTGTTGAATACTTTGAGAGTAAAGATGGCTATCACCTGATAATGTACCCTTTTGAAGGCCGTAATGTACATGAAGGTATGGCGGCTCTTATTGCCAGAAGATTGTCATTGGTAAAGCCGATCTCCTTTTCTATTGCTATGAATGATCTGGGTTTCGAATTACTTTCTGACCAGAAAATTGATGTTGATAGTCTCATAAATGTATCTTTATTCTCCACAAAAGATTTGACATCTGACATTCAGTCGAGTATCAACAATGTAGAAATGGCACGCCGAAAATTCAGAGATATAGCCAGGATTTCAGGGCTTATTTTTTCAGGATTTCCTGGTAAACAAAAGAAAGACAGACATTTGCACGCGTCCAGTCAGTTGATATTTGAAGTATTTCGTGAGTACGAACCAGACAATCTTCTATTCCGGCAAACCTACGATGAGGTCATGACTTTTCAGCTGGAAGAAGTAAGAATGCGAAAATCTTTGCAAAAAATTCAATCGAGCCATATTATCATCAGCAAGCCTGAAAAAGCAACTCCTTTTTCTTTTCCCATCATAGTGGACAGACTAAGTCGGGAAAAACTGACGTCCGAAAAGCTTGAAGATCGAATCAGAAAAATGACCGCTCAATTGGTCAAAGGATGAGATCTTATTACTATACGTATCTTTCTGCCCGCAGAGATTTTACCAATTCTTCCAATTCTTTGATATTCATTTTCTCTTCCTGCATAAAATAAGACAATAGTGCATTTTTATTGCTATCCATAAACTGACGGTACATCTTGCTAAAAATAGATTTGCTAAAATCATTTTTATCAATTAATGGATAATACTGATGTGATTTCCCAAAAACCTTATAATCCAACCAGCCATCTTTTTCAAGTTTTCGAATCGTAGAGAGAATAGTATTATACGGAGACACAGGATCTTCCATATATTCAACAATCTCTTTTGGAAAAGCTTTTCCTAATTTCCAGATGATCGTCATGATCTCTTCTTCAAGGGGATTGAGTGTCATAATTATATTTTTTACATCAAATATAGTTATTATTTCGTTTTTAAAACGTAATTTTAGTTGTATTATTTTACTTGATATATTTAAATTTTATACCAAATCATTTTTTTGATACTTTATTACTGAGTACAATATCTAAAAAAAATACTTTCATTATTGTTGGAAATAATTTAGGTGATGTGAATGTAGATAGTTTGTATCAAGAATATTCGGGTATGGTTTATAATATTGCACTGCAATACGTACAAAATATTGAAGACGCTGAAGAAATCACACAGGATGTATTTGTTTTAATACATTACAATCTAAATAATTATACACATCAAGCCCATATCAAGACGTGGATATACCGTATAGTCATAAATAAATCACTTGATCACATTAAATTCAAAAGTCGGCAAAAAAGGTTTAGTTTCATAACTTCGTTATTTACAGAAGTAAAAAATGACCATCATTTTAGTATAACAGAATTTGACCACCCAGGCGTAATGTTGGAACAAAAAGAGGCCATCAAACATATATTTGATGGTATCAACCAATTACCCTCTAATCAAAAGACGGCACTCATCCTGAGCAAAATAGAAGCCAAATCACAATTAGAAATTGCAGAGATCATGGAATTAAGTCCAAAGGCTGTAGAATCACTCATACAAAGAGGAAAAAGTAAATTAAAAATCATTTTGCACTTTACCGAATGAAAATAATAAAAATATCGTCTAACTTTGTAATAGTCTAACTTTGAGTCTACTCCGAAAATACAAATCAAATGATAATCAACCGTTTTTTACCCAATCCCTAAAGGGAAACGTTTGATTATCAGCGAAGTAGAAATCAGAT
>JAYTNJ010000104.1:0-6599 GCA_043748345.1 Saprospiraceae bacterium | reverse complement strand
ACCAATTATGTTTCTGTTACCGGTTTTGGATTGAAAGAGGATATCAGATTTCCGGTATTTAAAAATTCTAACTTTATTTTTACCCCATATATAGAAGTTGGTGGCGGTTTTTACCGGATGAATATAGCCAAAGGTATAAAATCTAATGCTATTTCTTCAGTTTTGAGCTCTCAGGTAGAGAGTCATTCGCTGGATAATTTTGTGGCTTCAGGCGATGTAGGGATTGATTTGGGATATAGATTTAAAGTAGAAGATAAAACTGTCAGCATACTTATCAATGGAGGGTATATTTCAAATTTTCCATCAGAATGGAGACTGGCCGGTTCACTTGCATTTAAAGAAAAAATAAATCTTGCAAGCCCGTATGCCGGAGTTACTTTAAGATTGGATCTTAATTGTGTTGATTGTTGTAAATAAGTACCTACGTTATTCTTCAGAAATTAACAGTATTAATCTGTTTTAGTGTGGCTATTATTGGCAAGATAGTATCTTTGTGGTATGAAAGATATAGCAGAGTTATTGGCTAGAATATGGATTGCATTCGTTTTCATTTATGAGGCTTTAGATGCCCTTGTTTTTTTTAATAAAACGAAAGCAACTATGACCGCTTACGGTATCCTTTGGCAACAGGACTTGATCCTCAAAGTAATGATATTTATTTTGCTGGTAGGGGGCATTTTGGTACTTATCGGTTATTTTGCAAGTTTTGGAGCTACATTATTACTATTGTATTGGTTGCCAATGACATTTATAGTTTATTCATTCTGGGATGACCCTATAGAATTAAAAAGACTGCACGCATTATATTTTATGAGAAATCTTGCTCTGTGCGGTGGGCTTTTGCTTCTGGTTTCTCACGGTGCCGGTAAGTATAGTATCAAACGACTGATATACATCATGAAGCTGCCCAGATAAGAGTTTATTTTTTTCAAACTATATGACACATTAAAATGGCTAAAAAATACCACTTATTTGACGAACCATCTGCTTTGACCAGTGTAGCTGCTTTTCACGATATATTTAAAATGCCTGTATTACCCACTCCTGTCATCCCGGACGAAAAGAGATGTAATCTAAGGGTAGCATTGCTACAGGAAGAGCTGGATGAGCTAAGAACCGCCATTCTCGAAAATGACATAGTAGCGGTTGCTGACGCTTTGAGTGATTTACAGTATGTTCTGTCAGGAGCAGTTCTTGAGTTTGGTTTGGGCAATAGGTTTAAATCATTATTTGACGAAGTACAACGATCTAATATGTCAAAACCATGTAAAAATTATGAAGAGGCACTCCAAACACAAAAATATTATGAAATAGAAAAAAACACCGCTTCTTTTATTGAAGAGAGCGAAGGAGAATTTCTTGTCTATAGGGAAGCGGACAAAAAAGTACTGAAATCTGTAAACTATTCAGAAGCAGATCTTGAAAGCATCGTTTTTGATGATAAGCCTAGATAATCGTTTTTGATTCTGAAATATATCGTATTTTATACTTCCGCAGTGTTCATTTTTGCATATTACTCGACACTGCAATTTCCAATGGGTGCGCCTGGGGGTAGTGCAGTGGCTGGTGGAAACTTGATCTGGCTAATATCATCTGCATCCATGTCTATAATTTTTATCAGATAATTTAAATATGGAGTAGAAGGATGTTTCGAAGCATTTTTGCGCAATTTTTTAAGTAAACTTTTATGTGTTTTAAGTACATTTTGTATTTCTGCTTTGATAGGATGACTGACGCCTTCATGTATACTCATAGTAAGCAATCGGTTAACAAATAAGGTGTTGGCACTTTGTTTTATTACATCTTCCTTTAGATTATTCATTAAAGACGTCGAAATACTGTTAAAATAAGATGAAAGTCTTCCTTCATTTGAGATTCTGGTCAGTCTTTCGGGCTGAAGTAATAATTCCATAATCTGACCCGAAGCGGTTTCATAGACTTTGAGATAATCAAATCCTGGTGTTGCAGTGCTAGAAAAGCTTTCTCTTGTTCTGTCATAGCCGAAAGCAGTAGGATAAAGAATATTTTTAATATGCTCGGGAATGGCCAGATTTTTTTCAGTAAGCAAATCCAAAAGAGTAGCCAGAGCGCGATCTTGCTTAGTTTTGTCTACTGGTTTTAATGCTTGGATTTCCCCAAAACCTTTAACAGCATAATGATATTCGAGGCCTCCTAATAGCTTGCTGACTGCTTCTGCCTGATATCTGTGCATAAAATATACCGGGACAAAGACTTTTTCAAGCTCTGATACCGGAGTTCCTTTTGGTATCGTGTTCAACCCAAAACCTTTCATTGCATAAGCTCTGAGTTGAAGTAATCGCTCCATTTCTGCCACTGGATCATCACCATTGTCCCAAAGATGATTGATCGGCGATGCACTTCCTGTACTTCTGGCATCCTGATCTGTAAGGTACTTAAGCCCTTTGTTGTGGTTTTCAATTATGATCTTTTCGAGACCAGTTTTTTCATCTTCAGCATTTTTATATTCTGTATAGCCATACATGATAGTCCTTTTATCCCACAGTCCTATTTTATCATCATAAGCTTTGCTAAAATCAGGTGTACCGTCAGCTCCAAGCGTAATATAGGGATGTGGGTAGTCCATTACAGAAGAGCGGTCATTGGTACTGGCTGCAAAATTATGTGCCAATCCGATAGTATGGCCAATCTCATGTGCTGACAGCTGACGCAAACGGTCTAATGCCATTTTAGTCATGATACCATGGTTGTTGTCATCATTCTTATATGGAGAGACGATACCTTGGGCAAGCATAAAATCCTGCCGTACCCTCAAAGACCCAAGCGATACATGGCCTTTAAGTATCTCTCCTGTACGTGGGTCAGTGATACTGGATCCATAGGACCAGCCTCGTGTGCTCCGATGTACCCACTGAATCATATTATACCTCACATCGAGCGGGTGAGCACCTGCGGGAAGTGCATTGACATCAAAAGCATTTTTAAACCCTGCAGCTTCGAAGGCTTCTGCCCACCATTTGCCTCCTTCTATCAGAGCTGATTTAATAGGGTCAGGACATCCCGGGTCTATATAGTAAATGATTGGCTCAATAGCTTCACTTATTTCCAGATCAGGGTTTTTCTTCTCTAATCGATGTCTTGTGATAAATTTTTTTTCAATCGGCGAGTGAATCGGAGTGGCATAATCGAAATAACTTGTATAATAAAATCCACTCTCAGGATGAAAGACTCTGGGTTTGTAATTATTGTCGGGTAACTCTATAAATGAGATATGCTGGCGATATGAAACTGACTCTGGCGAAGGTGTTACACTTTTGATGTACTGACCCGTAGCTTCACCTACAAAGGTGAGTATTGACTCAAGCTCCACATTTTTGGGAAAAGAATGGATGTTGTCAAAAAAAAGAGCAGAACGCGTTTTTTCGATCTTATATGTTCCTTGTTTAGAATCTTTTAAAACATTAACAACCAGATTGAGATCTTCATAGAGCATCGGGGCCATATCTATAGTAAATATACTGTTTTCGTTTTTTTCTATCTTAAAACCGTAAATGACAGATTTGGCAAATGCTTCTTCTACGGCCCTGACTTCCAAAGCATTATTGGAAATAGCCCTAAAATTGAGGTTGGGTTGTACAAGGAGGATTTTATCCCCATGTTTTTCAAACCTAACTACTCTTATATCTCCCAATTTTCCTCGGTCCATACCAAGATCATTGGACCCTATTCCAGTGCCGTAAGCATTGACCATAAGGAAATCTTGATTTAGTTTCTCTATTTTGAAGAGAAGTTTTCCAGTGCTTTCTTCAAACTCAAAGTTAAAAAATCCTTCAAATTTTTGGGAATAGGAAGCCTGTAAACAGTTGATAATAAAAGAAAAAATTAAGAAGTTGCGCATTATTTCAGATTTGAATCAATAAAAATGTTGATAAAAGGCGAAAGATAATTGTATCATGTGGTATGACAGAACTAAATTTAAAGTTTTTCAATGTAGTCTTCTTCTTTGTCAGTTAAGGGAAGAAATGTTAAAAAGATTTTTGCAATAATTCATTTTCGTCGCAATAATACCTTTTCAGTTAAATTTCAACATGATCAAATGTCTCTCTTCATAAAACTTCGATACGCTACAAAGATAAAAATACAAGAATACAAGGTGGCCATACCGATGGCATGAGAGTAGGGTAGGAGAATATTAAAATCCCATTCTTTATTGACAAAGTAATCAGGAACTTTAAAAAGTGGGAAAGGCATCAGATCTTCAATACTATTTATAGGCCAATAGTTGCGGCTGGAGTTTTTAAAATAGTAAACATGGATAAGCATGAATATAGGCTCAAGCATCATGACATACAGAAAGTAAAAAAGCAGGGTTAGAGTACCTCTTCTGATCACAAAAGCCAACATTAAAGCAAAACTCATATATCCTATGCAAAGAAGAAAATATCTGATGACGGCCAGATTATTATCAAAAACCAGCTCGAAATCAAAACCGTCTGTGTGTATCATGCCAATTATAATACTAGAAATGGTGTAAAGTACTGTAGCAATAACAGATAGAGAAAGGATAGTATATAATTTTGAATAGAAAAATTCCTTTCTGGTCATTCCTATGATGATGTTTTGGCGCATTGTCCGATTGCTTACTTCAGATGTCACTATATGAATAGCTAAGAAACCAAGGCAAAAAGGTATAAGCCAGTTACCAACATAGCCCTGATAATCCCATACAGTCGGAAATTCATAAAATGTTCTGGAACTGGGCATAGGTGGTGGCATATCTTTGAAAGCATCTTTACCGGCAAGGATAACAAAAGGCGCAATCAGAATATATACAAGGCTCAATGCCCTGAAAACCGCATTGCTATTAAATTTTTTCCACTCGAGGATTAGGAGGTCTTTCATTATTTACGAGATTGAAATGCAAAGCTAATAATTATTGAAATGCTTCGTTAGGTCACATGGGATAATTCAGACTAAGATATAAGAAAAATCGGCAAACTGATGCTTTCATTAAACCTTATACATTATTTTTTTTTAAATTTTCAGGATTCATTTTAAAAACTGAATTAAAATATAACTACAACATATATTTTTGATAGCCAATCAGTTAAAATCAATCTTATTAAATTTAAAGATGTTTTCAAATGCTTTAATGTTGTCATTGATTTGACTAGAAGAGATAAAAATTAAAATTTAATTTTGACCTTTCTTGAGTATCTTAAAAATTTAACCATCTAACCTTTTTCGATAGCCGTTTAAATGATTTTAAATATCATGGATTCATAGGGTTCAAAATGTCTAATTACACCAATGTAATCTTTGTTGTAATTTGATAAAAGCAACTTCATATTTTCATATGATAATCCACTTGTTTGTTTTGCATCGGTAAAATTACAAGCTACAAGAATTTTTTCGTTTTCAAATATTCTGAGAAAGGCCCATATTTCATTATTAAGGGGAAATAAATCTTCATAATCCCCATATTGGAGTGTATGATGAGATTTTCTTAATCTCAAAAGTTTTTTATAGTAACTTAGTACAGAATTATTATCACTTTCTTGAGTCGCGACATTGATGGTTTTATAATTCTCATTTAACTTTAACCATGGTTTATCTGATGTCGAAAAACCACCATTTTTATCTGATGACCATTGCATAGGTGTACGAGCGTGATCGCGAGCGATATAATTTGACGACTTCAGAAATGCTTTATCAGAACAGTTTCCATTTAACACGAGCGAATTATAAGCATTAAGCACTTGAAGGTCATTAAATTCTTCAATATTTTCAAAACCGGCATTTGTCATACCTATTTCATCTCCCTGATAAAGAAATGGTGTGCCACGCAGCATCAGCACTAAGGTTGCCAACATGGTAGCAGATTGAAAATGATAATTGACAGAATCGCCAAACCTACTAATCATGCGAGGATTATCATGGTTGCCAAAATATACAGTGTTCCAGCCATCATTTTGAAGTGCTTTATCCCATCTGTTAAATATAGACTTCAACTCTGTAAGTTTAAATTCAGGAGTGGGATTTGCAAAGTTGTGCTCGTCTCTTGGCACAGCGTGATCAAAATGGTAAATCATATTCAATTCTTTTCTGTCAGTTCCAACGTAATCCAAAGCCTGATGACTCGAAACACCAAAAGCTTCGCCCACCGTCATACAATCATATTTTGACAATACTTCTCTGTTCATCTCCTGTATGAAATAATGCACTTTGGGTCCATTGGCATAGTAGGACAAATCGCCACATCGGCTTTCAGGAAAATTAGTAAAAGTCTGTTCTTTGGATATCAAAGAAATGACATCCATACGAAAACCATCTACACCTTTGTCCAGCCAAAATTTCATCATTTGATAGACCTCATGACGCATTTTTGTGTTTTCCCAGTTTAAATCTGGTTGTTCTTTGGCAAATAAATGAAGGTAATATTCATTAGTTTGCTCGTCATAACTCCAGGCACTACCACTAAAAAATGAAATCCAATTGTTTGGAATATCTTTTTTCCATATATGAGTCTACTCCGAAAATACAAATCAAATGATAATCAACCGTTTTTTACCCAATCCCTAAAGGGAAACGTTTGATTATCAGCGAAGTAGAAATCAGAT
>JAYTNJ010000103.1:0-34299 GCA_043748345.1 Saprospiraceae bacterium | reverse complement strand
ATCTGATTTCTACTTCGCTGATAATCAAACGTTTCCCTTTAGGGATTGGGTAAAAAACGGTTGATTATCATTTGATTTGTATTTTCGGAGTAGACTCATTCTTCAAAATACAAATAGTAACCAGCACCCATTATCCCGATAGTAATCCAATCTACAGAGATGTCCAACACCCAACCATACCATTTTCTGGGTATATTTCTGAAATAGGCCAGCCTACCATCCAAAGAATCCACAATCCACCCTACGGCGTATCCCAAAATACTTAGTAAAAGCCAATGCCTATTTGCAACACCCAAATAAAGTCCCGCAGTAACAATAAAACTGCCTGAAAAACCTATAAAAGTCAATATGTCTGAAGTGACCCACGATGGCATGATTCGACAAAAAAAAGCTATCACCTTTGTTTCTACATCTTTAAGGATGTTGGTTCTTTTTCGGGTATTTATAGAAATACTTGCTGAGCTTTCTGACATTAGGGTTTTTTCAATAAGATTTTAAATAATCTAAAAGCTTATGGGGTGTGAGATTAATTTAAATAGGGTTTTGAATTTATTTTTTTAAAGAGAAACTCAATAAACATCTAAAAATCAAATAACTTTACTTTAAACCAACTGAAAAGACAAATAATTGTTCATTATACAATTTATATTTGATAGGCCTTTATATTAAAAAATGAATCAAATTTTTGATTATGTGATAGCAGGCTCAGGTGCTGCAGGATTAATGCTTTCTTACAGGATGTCGCAAGACCCATTCTTTAAAAATAAAACCGTCCTTCTTATAGATAGAGAAGAAAAAAGTTTAGATGACCGGACGTGGTGCTTTTGGGAAGAAGGCGAAGGAGAGTGGGATCATCTCACAGATAAAATCTGGCAAAATATGTATTTCGGAAGTCCATCTTTTACCAAAAAAATATTCCTTGGCGAATACAGGTATAAAATGATCAGAAGTAGTAAATTTTATGCTTATCTCATTGGATGTATTAACAAAAATGCTTCATTCAGCTTTGTGAAAACTGAAGTATTGAATGTTGAACAAACCGAGAATGAGATTCAAGTAGTGACAACTTCTGGTCTTATCAAATGCAATAAATTATTTAATAGCATACCAGATAGTAATATTCTTATTAACCAGACAAAGTACCATTATCTGAAACAACATTTTATTGGCTGGTTTATCAAAACTGAAGAAAAAGTGTTTAATCCACAATTGCCTGTTTTTATGGATTTCAATTTACCACAGAGAGGTAATACAAGATTTATGTATGTACTTCCAATTTCTGAAACCCTTGCATTGATAGAGTATACTCTTTTTTCAGAAACCTTATTACCTGTGGAAGAATATGAATCTGCCATTAGTGAATATCTGGCTGATAAAGGAATAAAGAAATATATAATTGAAGAAAAAGAAATAGGTAACATACCGATGACTTGTTTTCCGTTTGAAGATCAGAATACTACTGATATTATGTTTATAGGTAGTGCCGGAGGCTGGACTAAGCCGAGTACAGGTTATACATTTGCAAGAACAACAGCCATTTCAAAAAAGTTAGTAGATTTTTTAAAAAGGGAAGACGACTTTAAAAAGTTTCACATCAAAAATAGATACTGGTACTATGATCTTGTGATGCTGGATGTTTTATACAGAAACAATGTAATGGGAAGCGAAATTTTTGGTTCGATATTCAAAAACAATACAATAAAAGACATCCTCCTTTTTCTGGATGAAAAGGGAAAATGGTATAATGATATCAAAATAATGTTAAAGACTAAGCCTGCATGGAATTTTTCCACATCTGCATTACGTCAAATATTATCAGCTTGCAAATAAAATAAGATTTGGAAAACATGATTGTGGTCAAAACTTATCAATTCTGATTTCCTTGACACTTTTTGCACCTATCTCTCCTGCAGCGAATACAAATACACGAAATGTTTCCTTTGATGTAGTGAGTTTAGCTACTTTATATTGAGAAGTTTTATCTTTTGAGGTGCCTTTATGTATGACATCAACACTCAGAATCTTATGATTATTTAGAAAAATATTTAGCTTTTTCATGGCAATCTTTTTACCTAAAATCTGTTGATCTTCAAACAAGCAAAAGTCAATATTATCTTCAAGATATGTTTCCAATATATCAATGTTGTTATTTTTCAAAGCTGTAAAAAAATTATTGTCATTCTGACCGTATATTTGGACAGAAAAAATTGTCATAAAAATAAAAAATAATTGTTTCACTAATTTTACATTGTTTTATTTTAAAAAAATAAAGGCAAACAAATAAAATTATTTAAGTTTGCATACTACTTGAACGAAAAACTCATTCAGTTTAGTTTCATTGCACTAGTTAAAATTTGATTAAAGTGATTGATTGCTTATAATGTCCTATTTAATAGTTACTTATAGGAATTAAAATAAATTAATAAGATATTTGATAAAACATGAAAAACCTTGCATTAATCATTCTTGATGGATGGGGTATCAACTCCGATCCGTCAGTAAGTGCCATAACCGCGGCTTCAACACCAGTTATGAACAACCTTCTCACAACATACCCCAATGCTACTTTGACAACATTTGGTGAAAATGTTGGACTGCCTGTAGGGCAAATGGGTAACTCTGAAGTAGGACACATTAACATTGGCGCCGGTAGGGTAGTATATCAGGAACTTGCAAGAATAAATAAAGCTATAAGGGAAAAAGAGTTGTTGTCAAATCAGGTTTTTATTGATGCCGTTCAATTTGCAGCCAATAATACAAAAAAAATCCACCTTATGGGCTTAGTATCAGATGGTGGTGTTCATTCACATATAGATCATTTGATAGGTCTGTGTGAAATTTTGAAAGATTACAATGGTGAAGTGGAAGTCTACATCCATGCTTTTATGGATGGCCGGGATACAGATCCGAGAGCAGGAAAGGCATATCTTGAAAACGTCCTGGCGACTATTGCTAATACTAACATTCATCTGGCTACGGTGATAGGTCGATATTATGCTATGGATAGGGATAAAAGATGGGAGAGAGTCAAACTTGCATATGATGTATTAGTCAATGGAATAGGTCATAATTCAACTGATTTATTGGCAGATATTCAGAAAAGTTACAATCAGGGCACAACTGATGAGTTTTTACTTCCTATGTTTAATGGCCTGTTGGATAAAGATGATTTTCTGATTCATGAAGACGACGTAGTCATATTTTATAATTTTCGTACTGACAGACCAAGGCAACTTACTGAAGTATTGACTCAAAAAGATTATTTTGAGTATGATATGCACAAGTTAAGATTATACTTCGTTACGTTTGCCAATTATGATCAGACATTTGAAAACATACAGGTAGTATTCGAAAAAGATAATTTGAAAAATACTTTGGGCCAAGTGATAAGTGAAGCAGGACTCACGCAGGTAAGAATAGCCGAGACTGAAAAATATCCTCATGTGACCTTCTTCTTTAATGGAGGTATTGAAGAGAAGTTTGAAGGAGAAGATCGTATAATGGTGCCATCGCCCAAAGTAGCAACATATGATTTGAAACCTGAGATGAGTGCTATAGAGATCACAGACCAGCTGATAGCACATATTGAATCGAAAAGGCCTAATTTCATTTGTCTAAACTATGCAAATACAGATATGGTAGGTCATACAGGGGTATTTGCAGCAGCGGTAAAAGCTACTGAAACGGTGGATACATGCCTCGGAAGATTGCTAAAAACATTATTTAAATATGGTTATTATTCAGTTATCATAGCAGACCACGGTAATTCAGATATTATGGTAAATCCTGATGGAAGTCCCAATACAGCACATACAACAAATCCTGTTCCGGTGATTTTTGCGGGAAATGATGTAGATAAAAGTAATTATATAGTATCTGATGGCAAACTCGGTGATCTTGCACCCAGTATATTATCTATCATGGATATAGCTCCAAGCAAGGATATGACAGGTGACGTCATCATCAAAAAGAAATAACTTATCCAAAAATTTAAGTAGCAGGAGATTGCTTTGCAGACCTGTCAACATATACAATAATCAGAAAACAGGCTTGATTATCTACTCAAAAACATTGATCTTCTGCTGTCCAGATTTCTGAAATATGGATCGTAAAGATCTTTTATGTAGTAAATCATTTCTCCGGTTGATTTCATTTCGGGCCCTAGATTTTTGTCAACATTCGGAAATTTGTCAAAAGAAAATACCGGTACTTTTATAGCATACCCCGTAAGATTTTTGACAATATCGAAATCTTTGAGTTTATTTGTGCCCAACATTACTTTGGTAGCGATTTTTAGATATGGTACCTGATAAGCTTTGGCAATAAATGGAGTGGTACGAGATGCTCTTGGATTGGCTTCTATGACATAAACATCATCATTTTTGATAGCATACTGAATATTTATCAGGCCTTTTATATTTAAAGCTACAGCGAGTTTGTTGGCATATTCGACCATATGTCCGATTGAAGATGGGCTGAGAGAATATGTAGGCAGTACAGCAGAACTATCTCCTGAGTGGATGCCTGCCGGTTCTATGTGTTCCATAATACCCATAATATGCAATTCTTCACCATCAAAAATAGCATCTATTTCTGCCTCTTTGGCCCGGTCGAGAAACTGGTCAATCAGCACTTTATGATCGGGGAGGTGCTTGAATATACTGAGCACATGTGCCTCCAGCTCTTTATCATTTATGACGATACGCATTCGTTGACCACCGATAACATAAGACGGACGCACAAGGACAGGATAACCCACTCTTTTTGCTACTTCAATAGCCTCATCTACATCACGGGCAACACCATACTCAGGGTAGGGTATTCCCAACTCTTTTAGTAAATCTGAAAACCTGCCGCGATCTTCAGCCAAATCAAGACTATTAAAGTCAGTACCAATGATTTTTATGCCTTTTTTATGAAATTTTTCAGCAAGTTTCAGTGCTGTTTGCCCGCCAAGCTGCACTATAACACCTTCCGGTTTTTCGAAATCAATGATTTCTTCTATATGTTCCCAAAAAACAGGTTCAAAATATAATTTATCTGCAACATCAAAATCAGTAGATACAGTTTCGGGATTACAATTTATCATTATAGCTTCATATCCTGCTTCTTTAATGGCGAGCAGTCCATGAACGCAGCAATAGTCAAACTCAATTCCCTGACCAATCCGGTTGGGTCCTGAGCCAAGAACGATAATTTTCTTTTTGTCTGAAGAAATACTTTCATTTTCAGAATCGAAAGTGGAGTAGAAATAAGGTGTCTTCGCTTCAAACTCAGCCGCACAGGTATCCACCATTTTGTAAACACGTGTTAACCCTAATTTTTTACGTTGTTTTGTGACTTCTTCTTCCTTAATCCTGAGCACCCAGGCAATCTGTATATCGGAATAGCCAACAGTTTTCAGCTCCAGAAAAAAGTCAGCAGGTATATCTTCCGCAACATTATATCTCATGAGTTTCTCCTCATATTTTACCAAACGTTTGATTTGTTTGATATACCAAGGATCGATTTTTGTAAGTTTGTGGACAGATTTTTCCGGTACCCCAAGCCGGAGAGCATCTTTTACGCGATAAATTCTATCATCACTTACTTTTTCAAGTCTGGCAAGTATATCTTCAGTTTGAATCCATTCTTTCATATCTGCTCCAAGGCCAGCACGATTATTTTCCTGACTCTGACATGCTTTTTGCATGGCTTCTAGAAAATTTCTACCTATAGCCATAACTTCACCCACGGATTTCATTTGAAGTCCCAGGGTTGCATCAGCACCGTAAAATTTATCAAAATTCCATCGTGGCATCTTGACTATTACATAGTCTAAAGCGGGTTCAAAGTATGCAGAAGTAGTCTTTGTGATTTGATTTTTTAATTCATTCAGATTGTATCCAATGGCGAGCTTAGCTGCAATTTTAGCAATAGGATATCCAGTGGCTTTACTTGCCAGAGCTGATGATCTTGAGACACGAGGATTTATTTCTACGGCTATCAATGCTTCGTTTTCAGGATTTAGCGCAAATTGAACATTACATCCTCCCGAAAAATTACCCATAGACCGCATCATTTTAATAGCATCGTCTCTCATTTGCTGGAATGCTGTATCAGATAGTGTCATGGCAGGTGCCACCGTAATACTGTCTCCTGTATGTATGCCCATTGGATCAAGATTCTCAACAGTACATATAATCACCACATTATCATTATTGTCTCTCAGGAGTTCCAGTTCATATTCTTTCCACCCAAGCACTGCTTTTTCTACCAATACTTCATGGGTTGGTGAGGCTTCCAGCCCCCGGCGTAAAGCTTCGTCAAATTCTTCCTCTTTCATCACAAATCCTCCGCCCGTCCCTCCCAAGGTATATGATGGCCTGATGACCAAGGGAAATCCAATTTGTTGTGCAGCTTCTTTGCCTTCCAAAAAGGAATTGGCAATTCGAGAATCTGCTACCTGCATACCCAGTTGGATTACATGTTGCTTAAAAGCTTCCCGATTTTCTGCTAACTCGATGGCGTTTACATCCACACCTATCATTTTGACACCAAACCTTTCCCATACTCCCATTTTTTCTGCTTCAATAGCAAGATTTAAGGCGGTTTGACCACCCATAGTCGGAAGGACCGCATCTATCTGTTGCTCTTCAAGAATCTTTATAATACTTTCTACGGTCAAAGGCCACATATAGATATGATCAGCTGTGACATTATCTGTCATAATGGTGGCAGGATTGGAATTAATGAGGGTGACTCTAATTCCTTCTTCCCTTAGAGATTTGGACGCTTGAGTACCGGCGTAGTCAAATTCACACGCTTGTCCGATGATGATAGGCCCGCTTCCTATGATAAGTACGGACTTAATTGAATTGTCTTTAGGCATTTCCGATGATAGATTCTAATCGGGGCATAAAGGTAGGAATTTTATCATTTCTTTTTTTCTTTTTTTTATAAAAAGTGTAATAATTTAAACTAAAATTTTCATGGGTTTAATAATAAATCGCCTAGTTCCCAATACACAATTTATTATTTTAGTCGGGTTAAAAAAACTGTACTGTATGAATCTGATATAATGTTTTGGGATGATAAAATCTTTTTTTTGTTTAGTGGCAGAATTGTATGAAAGTATTTTTAAAATAGATCATTATATTTTATTACATTTGTAGTGTTTTGTTACGTAAATGCAGATTTATTAAAATTATATGAGCAATCAGGAAGATATTGAAGATGATGATTCAGATGTTATCGAAGAATCATCCACATTTAACATTAAAGGAAATATAATAAGTCTCATCAGGACTACACAGAGAAATTATATAGACCTTACAAACATTGCTGACAATAAAGCACACATACTCATCAGTATAAATTCATTGATGCTCACAGTCCTGATTCCTATAATTCTGGCTAATTATCAGATTATTATTGAAATGAAATTTTATTTTCCTTTAACATTATTTGCACTTACGTGCCTTTTTACAATAATATTTTCTGCCTTGGTACTTACACCCTTCAGCGGAAATAAACAGACTTCTGAAATCGAAAAAAAGAAAGCTAAAAGAAGTCCTTTTTTCTTTACCAACTATGCAGATCTGTCTCTTGACGAATACAGGTCATTGTTTCAAAAGACGTTGGCAAGTAAAGAAGCCATCAATCAAATCATTGTCAGCGATCTTTACTATTTTGGCATCAATTTGGCATCAAAATATAATTTAGTCAAACGCGCTTACAAGGTTTTTAATTTTGGCATGATATTTAGCTTTGTAGGCTTTATTTTGACTATCCTGCTTTAATTTATTCCTTTGTTTTTATGTACTTTCTGAGTTTATCCGGTTTCTCGAGTTCTTTAAAAAATTCTAATAAGAATCTTTTGTTTGATTCAATCGTTTCTGGCTTCAGATAGGAAGCACTATCACACTTATCGAGAATATTTTGTTTCATATCCTGATAATATTTTACGGCAAAATCAAACTCTTCATCAGTAATAACATAAGGCATAAAGTATCTTTGAGTCACACTTTTTATAGGAAGACTTTCAGCAGGTACAGCATAACTCTGATCCACAAAGCCCGCATAATCATAGTCATAAGGCATAGCCACTACTTTCGCATTCGCCGGTAATTTAGCTATCAAGACATTATGTCTGTTCCCCACTGACCAGTCAGTATTTGCTATCATATATTGAAAAAAATACATGATAAGGAATGGTTTTCGCTCGAGTACCGTAGAATTTAATACGGCTTTGCTCTCAACAATACGCGCATTGTTCCTTAAGGCATAAGAATCTTCATCTTCGACAATAAGACCGGTAAAGTTATTGCTTATCTCTTGTTTATCATTGACGATCTTGATATCTACCAACTTGGCTCTGACCGAGTTAGAATCTATTATTTGAAACAAAGTGTATAAGAAATATTCCTGGTACAGCTTTTCCTGATGAGTATCCCCTTCTCTGCAAGGAAACACCAGCTTAAGTTTATCGGCTGATTTTAAGCCATAATCAGACAAGTCTTTTTTTATGAAATTAAACTTGACAGGTGGAAAATAACATACTTGCTTGCGCATATTTCCTCTTGCTCTGACCAAAGGTTTCATGATAAGCAAAGAAGAGTCCCTAGAAGTCAATAGCTCAAAGGTAGATTCTTGTTCTACTTCTTTTAGTTTATTTTTGATAAGATTTTTAAAGTTGGTTGTAATATTTAGTTTTGGATTTTTACCATCATCATTCATATTATAAATAGCGTCAAAAAGGCTTCTTTTTTCTTTTTTGTTTGCTTTGTCCAGATCTGATTTTTTACCATTGGCTTTTCCCCTATAAAATCGACCTTCTTTCCACATCAACAGCTCTCCTTTATTACCGGTTATCAAGCCACAATCTATGAGAAATAACTTGCCATTGAACCTGGATGTGATCTGAGGCATAATAGTATGGCCCACTATTATAGTATTAACATTATAAAAGCTGAGGATTGTATTCAAAGAATCTTCATGAAAATAAAGAGAGTCTGAATATCCCCTGTACCATAGTGGTCCATCATCACCCGCTAGCAAGGCCACTTTGTCATTTTCTACTAATTCTTTACCAGTGCCAAGTAGTATGGTTTTTCTAAAAAAACTGTTGATATCCTGAGCTGAAATTTTGGCATCTACTATCTTTTGTGATATGCCACCATGTACTATCAGATTATCATTGATAGTGACAACAATATTTTTATTCCTAAGCCAATTGCCTAAAACACTTGTGTTAGAAAAAAATTCAAAATACTGTGTTTTCAAAGCACCTGCAGTATAAGCATATTTTACATTAAGGTATCGTAAATCATTGTTCATAGTCATTACTTCATGATTTCCAAGCATAATATGTACCTTTCCACCAGCAGCAAGAGCTTGTTTTTCAAGCTTAAATAAAAACCACAATATCTCCAATACTTTGTCTCCTCTGCTGAAATGGTCTCCGGCAACCACCAAATGATGATCTTCAAAATTCCAGTTGCCATCTTTATCGATCACTTCATGTACTTTTAAAAGTGAAATGAGTGTATCATACTGACCATGAAGGTCACTGACAACAATAAATTTTTTGATATTGTCAAACTCCCATTTTTCTTCCTCAATAATGTCAAGTTTAGATAGATCAACCACCGGTAAACCTGCTACATTAAAAATACTTGCTCCTGACTTATGAATTATACTGTCATGCGGTGTTCCCATTTCGACCCATCTCATCTTTATTGAATCACCGGCTACATTTATATAAGGGCCATCATTATAATTTTTTTTCCCCTGAGCAAACGATGTTAATCCTGATAACAAGATGCCCGTCAAAAAAAGGAGTGAAAATGACTGTTGAAAAGTTTTTAAGATATTTGTCATGTTGAATGTTTGTCAAATTTATTGTAAAAATAATATAATAATTTGAAAGAAATTTGATTTTTGCGATTCATAGGATAAAATTTTTGTCTGCTATTAAAATTTTCTGTGTACTTAAATTTTTATTTTGTAACCATTAGACTCTAATAGACTTAAATTACACACTAAATTGTTACTATTTTTGTATTTTTATGTTTTTTTTAATAAAGATTATTTTTTACATTAATCATTCAAATCAAAGAAAATAAATCAAATAAAATGAAATGGGAAGGACGCAGACAAAGCGAAAATGTTGAAGACCGCAGGGGAATGGGTACTGCCGGAAAAGTGGTAGCGGGTGGCGGTGCTGTGGGTATTATATTCTTACTGATACAATTGTTTTTGGGAGGTGATGACCAGCAGATCATACAACAACTGGAAAATCAAATGAGTCAGGGAAACACTACACAAACTTCACAAGCTCTGACCGAGGAAGAAAAGGTACTGGGCCAGTTCGTTTCAACCGTATTGGCTGATACTGAAGATATATGGAGACAATTGTTTAAAGGAAAAGGACTCGAATATCGTGAGCCCAAGATGGTATTGTTTAAAGAAGTAACCAGATCTGCCTGTGGTGGTGCAAGTGGAAGTACAGGTCCGTTTTATTGCCCAGGAGATGAAACGGTATACATGGATATGGCTTTTTTTAATACGTTGCGCCAAAGATTTGGAGCAAAAGGTGGTGACTTTGCTATCGCTTATGTGATAGCCCATGAAATAGGTCACCATGTTCAAAATCAATTGGGTGTACTAAATGAAACTCAAAACCTTAGACGAAGATTAAGAGAGGCACAGGGTAATAAAGTTCAGGTGGCAACAGAATTGCAGGCAGATTTTTTTGCGGGAGTATGGGCTCACCATATCAAAAAGTACCTGGAGGCCGGTGACGCTGAAGAAGCGATTAATGCTGCTGCTGCTGTCGGAGATGATAATATTCAAAACAACACACAAGGGTATACAGTGCCGGAAACATATACCCATGGCACGTCAAAAGAACGTATGTACTGGTTTAAAAGAGGCTATGACTCCGGAAACCTTGATTATGGAGATACTTTTGGCGAAATGTTGAAGTAATCAGAATATGTTAAGAAAAAAAGCCTTTCACCCACTATCATTGGGTGAAAGGCTTTTTTTGTCACACTTTTTTGACAGAAATCTCTTATTTTGATGCACAGATATACGATAAATTAAAATATCATAGGCAATATTTACTAATTTTAGCAAAATATCATAGGTAATATTTATTTATTTTAGTAAAATATCATACGTAATTTTAAACACCCTATATTTTAAACCACCAGTTTTAGTGCGACAACCATAGATTATACTGAACAATTATGCTCTTAACACTTCTATCTTCAAACTCAATCCTTCTTCTAGTTCTGTCAATTCACCATTATTGCTACCGATCATAATATCATTGGCCAATACTTCATTGCAGATATAATCCTTGAATGATGCGATAGCAGATTGTACCGAACTATGATCTTCAATCGTCACATTGATCCGATCTGTGACATTGAAATCACTCGACTTACGGATATTCTGAATACGATTTACGAGCTCTCTTGCGTAGGCTTCAGCTATCAAAGCATCCGAAAGGGTTACATCTAATGCTACTGTGATATCCTTATCCACTGCTACTTGCCAGCCCGGTATCTCGTCAAAACTGATCTCAATATCTTCCATTGAGAGCATAAATCTTTCGCCATCCAGTTCAAGCAAATGACAATTGGTTTTTTCTAAATTTAAAATGGTTTTTTGGTCAAACTCACTTATCAGTTGCGCTCCGTTCTTCATATGTTTTCCCAATATTTTTCCCAATGTCTTAAAGTTAGCTTTAGCTTTTTTATTGATAAAACCTTCAGTATCTGTAATGTACTCTATTTCCTTTACATTTACTTCAGATAGGATCAACTCTTTTACTGCATCTACCTGATTGATGAAAGTAGGATCAAGAATTGGTAATAGTATTTTTGTCAATGGTTGCCTCACCCTAAGTCCTTCTTTTTTTCTTATAGATAATACCAGTGACGAGATGCGTTGTGCATAGTCCATTCGTTGTTCCAAAGCATCATCTATGAATGTGGGTTCATATTCCGGGAAATCAGCAAGATGAACAGACTCATGTTTTTCAAGGTTTGTAGCTTGGTTCAGATTTCCATACAACCAATCAGCAAACATGGGTGCCACGGGAGCCATCAGTTTTGAAATCGTAGAAAGACATTCGTACAATGTTTGGTAGGCTGCAATTTTATCTTCAGAGTATTCGCCTTTCCAGAATCTGCGGCGGCAAAGGCGCACATACCAGTTACTTAGATGCTCATCAACAAATATCATGATCTTTCTGGTAGCATTGGTAGGTTCATAATCACTAAAATCAGCTCCGACTTCCTTTACCAGTGTGTTGAGTAAAGAGATAATCCATCTGTCTATTTCCTGCCTGTCTTCCGGAAGTATCTTATTTTCACTATACACGAAACCGTCTATATTAGCATACAATGAAAAAAATGAGTACGTATTAAATAATGTTCCAAAAAATTTACGCCTTACTTCGTCTATACCCTCCAGGTCAAATTTTAGATTATCCCAGGGCTGAGCATTAGATATCATATACCATCTCGTAGCATCTGCCCCGTATTCTGCAATTGTTTCAAATGGATCGATCACGTTGCCAAGTCGCTTTGACATCTTCACACCGTTTTTATCCAATACAAGGCCATTTGAGACAACATTTTTGAATGCTACTTTCTCAAAAACCATACTAGCGATGGCATGTAATGTGAAGAACCAACCTCTGGTCTGATCGACACCCTCTGCTATAAAATCTGCAGGAAAAGTTATATTTTTATTAATCAGATCTTTATTTTCCATAGGGTAATGCCATTGGGCATAAGGCATAGATCCTGAGTCAAACCATACATCGATAAGATCTAGCTCCCTTTTCATAGGTTTACCAGATGGAGACACAAGGATTACCTCATCTATAAATGGTCGGTGAAGATCTTCGGGCACAATCTGGTTAAGGCTAAGAGTAGTATTAGCATTCGATATTTCCTGACTCAATTTTTCGATGGTATCAATGAATATTTCTTCAGTTGCATCTTCAGTCCTCCATATGGGGAGAGGAATGCCCCAGTATCTTGAGCGGGATAGATTCCAGTCATTGAGATTTTCGAGCCAATTGCCAAATCGTTTTTCGCCAGTGTGCGCAGGTTTCCAGTTTATTGTTTTATTGAGCTCTATCATCTTATCTTTCATAGCCGTAGACTTTACAAACCAGCTATCCATCGGGTAATAAAGAATCGGTTTATCTGTCCGCCAACAATGAGGGTAGTTATGGACATATTTCTCTACCTTGAAAGCCTTGTTTTCTTCTTTCAGTTTTATGGCTATTTCTACATCTACCGATTTTTCAGGTGCTTCTCCATCTTTATAATATTCGTTTTTAACATACTTTCCACTTATTTCTTCAAGATTTGCTCTGAATTTTCCTTGCAGATCCACCAGAGGTACAGGATTTCCAAAATCATCAAGTACCAGCATAGGAGGCACTTCAGGTATTGCTTCTTTAGCTACTTTGGCATCATCAGCCCCAAAGGTAGGAGCTGTATGCACAATACCGGTGCCGTCTTCAGTCGTAACAAAATTACCAGCAATGACCCTGAAGGCATTATTTGCATTTTCATACGGATGCGCATACTGAAGTAGTTGTTCATATCGGATACCCACAAGGTCTTCACCTTTAATTTCTGCGATGAGCGTAAATGGTATTTTTTTATCTGTTGGTTCAAAAGAAAGTAGATGGTCAATGGAATCAGTTTTTTCGTATTTGCCAGCAAACTGTTTTTCCACCAGTGCTTTTGCCAATATGACATTGATAGGCTTAAAGGTATACTGATTATAGGTTTTAATCAGGACATATTCTATTTTAGGCCCTACCGTAAGTGCTGTATTGGAGGGTAAGGTCCAAGGAGTCGTTGTCCAGGCAAGAAGGTAAATTGCTCCATGTTCCTGAAGTATAGGAGGCAGGGTTTCTTCCAGTGCTCTAAACTGAGCTACGACTGTTGTATCAGTAACATCTCTGTAACATCCTGGCTGATTGAGCTCATGTGAGCTGAGTCCTGTGCCTGCTGCCGGAGAATATGGCTGTACAGTATAACCCTTGTACAGTAGTTTTTTTTTGTACAACTGGCCCAAAATCCACCAAACAGATTCTATGTATTCATTTTTGAATGTGATATAAGGATTATTCAGGTCGACCCAATATCCCATTTTGACAGTGATATCATCCCACAGATCCTTATATTTCATGACGGTTTCACGGCATTTGTGATTATACTCGTCAACGGTGATTTTGGTTCCAATATCTTCTTTAGTAATCCCGAGTTCTTTCTCCACAGAGAGCTCGATCGGAAGTCCATGCGTATCCCAGCCGCCTTTGCGATCGACACGTTTGCCCTTCATCGTTTGAAATCGGCAGAATAGATCCTTGACCGTACGTCCCATCACGTGGTGGATACCAGGCTTACCATTGGCAGAAGGCGGACCTTCGTAGAAAACGAAACTATTATCTTCGGATCGTTGATCAACACTCTTTTTAAAAATATCGTTTTCTTTCCAGAAAGCCACTATTTGTTGGTCTATTTGTGGTAGATTGAGTTGTTTAAGATCGTCATTATACTTTGCCATAATCTCACTACTTGATGACACACAAAATTTTTGTTGATAAAAAGGAAGATTGTCATTTAAAAATGGCTGCAAAGTTATGTTTTTTTAAGAAATATTTGGCTTTAAAAATTTATTGATGCTGAATTTTTTGTTTGTGAGCCACGAATAAAATTTATTTTATGTATTTAAAAAATTGGACAGGGTTTAATAGCAGGATATTTTAACAATAAACATAAAATTCTTAATTTGGCACCTATTATTAAAAAGTATCAAAGATTAATATATGGAACAAAGACCCTGGTTAAAAAATTATCCACCCGGAATACCTGCCAATATTGACCATACTCGATATGAAACACTGGTTGATTTTCTGAAAGAATGTTTTGAAAAATACGGACAAAATAATGCTTTTGAATGTATGGGCAAAAAAATTACCTATGCAGAAGCAGATCAGTTATCCACTCAGTTTGCTGCTTACTTACATTCTCGAGGACTTAAACCTGGGGATCGTATTGCCTTAATGATGCCCAATTTGTTGCAATATCCTATTGCAGTATTCGGAGCATTAAAAGCAGGACTTATTATTGTCAATATAAACCCTCTTTATACACCTCGGGAGATGTTGTTTCAGTTTGAAGATAGTGGCGTAAGAGCGATAGTGATTCTTGAAAATTTTGCTTCAAATCTTCAATCTATTTTAAGTAAAACTAATATAGACACCGTAATCATTGCCAGTATAGGTGAGTTGCTTGGCGGTTTGAAAGGGACAATGGTTAATTTTGCTGTCAGGTATGTAAAAAGATTGGTCCCAAAATATTCTATTCCAAATACGGTAACTTTTACCCATGCATTGAATGAAGGAAAAAGATTTACCATTAATGATTTCAGAAACTGTGCAGATGATGTCATAGTACACCAATATACAGGTGGAACTACTGGTTTAGCAAAAGGAGCTATGCTCACCAATGCAAATCTGGTGGCAAATATGATACAAATCAGAACCTGGATGCAAAACTATTTGGTGGAGGGCAAGGAAATCACTTTGTCTCCGCTTCCGATGTATCATATTTTTGCATTTTCAGTCAATTGCCTTGCCATGCTGAGTTATGGAGCACATACCGTTCTTGTCACTAATGCCAGAGACTTGGGATCTATAGTCAAAGAGCTTAAAAGAAATAAAATCAGTCTTATGACAGGGCTGAATACCCTTTTTAATGCGTTGGTACATAATGAAGATTTTAGAAAATGTGATTTTTCAACATTAAAAATTACTGTAGGTGGAGGAATGGCTATACAAAAAACGGTGGCTGAAAAGTGGAAGGAAGTAACAGGGTGCCCGCTCACTGAAGGATACGGAATGACTGAATCATCCCCTCTTATTACCGTCAATCCATTGAACGGATCAGGAAAATCGGGTAGTATCGGACTGCCTGTGTCATCGACTGAGATACGAATAGTGAAAGATGATGGGAGCACAGCCGGTTTTGATGAGGCCGGTGAAATACAGTGTCGAGGGCCGCAAGTCATGAAAGGATACTACAATCAACCCGGAGAAACTGCAAAAACTATCATTGATGATGGTTGGCTATGCACCGGAGACATCGGTAAAATGGATGACGAAGGATTTTTGTACATAGTGGATCGAAAAAAGGATATGATTCTGGTAAGTGGTTTTAATGTTTTTCCTAATGAAATAGAGAATGTAGTTGCTAGCCACCCCAAAGTTCTGGAAGTTGCGGCAGTGGGGGTTCCTGATGAAAAATCTGGTGAAGTGGTCAAAATATTTGTGGTCAAAAAAGATAATAGTCTGGATAAGGATGAAATCATTGCCTATTGCAAAGAGAATCTGACAGGCTATAAAATACCAAAACACGTGGAATTCAGAGATGATCTGCCCAAGACCAATGTGGGTAAGATATTGAGAAGAGAGCTCAAAAAATGATATAATGACTAAAGGAACAATCTTACTTTTTCCATGTCCGATTTCAGAAGGGAAAACTGAGAGTTTATCAGATGAAGCATTAAAATATTTACATAATACTACTCACTTTGTTGTAGAACGAGCAAAGACGGCCAGGCATTTTATAAAATCTACTTTACATCCTGTGCCATTACCACAATTGGAAATATATGAGATCGCTGATAACAAAACGGAAATGGAAACTTTCCTTGCTAAAGTGATGGATGGAATAAATATAGGCGTTATTTCAGAGGCAGGATGCCCAGGTGTGGCAGATCCGGGTTCAGAAATTGTCGATTGGGCACATAAAAACGATATCAAAGTCATACCACTGGTAGGCCCTTCTTCTATACTTCTGGCTTTGATGGCCAGTGGATTCAGCGGACAAAATTTTGCTTTCAATGGTTATCTGAGCCATAAGAAGCCCGATCTTTTACAGCAATTGAAAAATCTGGAGACAAAAGTTCGCAATTCTGGACAGACGCAGATATTTATGGAGACGCCGTACAGGAATGGTTTTTTGATAGAAAGTTGTATCCAGGCATTAGAACCAGCAACGAAGCTATGTATAGCGTGTGATATTAACGGCCCGACAGAAAATATCAGACAAATGACAATGAGGAGGTGGCGAGGCGAAAAAATTGATAATTTTCACAAAAGACCATGCATCTATCTTATTGGTTAAATCATAACATTTTGAAAATATATACGTAAAATAATGTACTTTTTAATATTATTAACTATATTCGTGGGTAATTTGCGATTTTAACTAATAACTTAAACCGATAATATTATGATGAATCTAGAAGTACGCTCGATTATGACCAAGGATCCTGTAACTGCTCATCCCAATCAGTCGATAGAGGATCTTTCTCAGCTATTCATGGAATCAGAGGTTCAACAAATTCCTGTTGTAGATCACGGAAAACTGGTGGGTTTGATCACATCATCAGATGTTCTTAAAGTTTCAAGATTTAATCTTGAAAATGATCTTAGGGTCAAAGATGTTATGACCACCAAGGTAGTCAAAATTACCCCTAAAGATAAAGTAGGCACAGCTGCTGAGCTTTTTGCGGATAAAAGATTTAAAATGATTCCTGTGGTGAATGTAGATAATGAATTGAAAGGTATCGTAACTGCCTTTGATGTGATTCGTTGTGCCTTCAACCAAGAGTATCAAAGTCCTATTTTGTATCAAAAAGAATTTAATGTTTAATACAGGTACATAAAATCGGGGAATTACTTTTTTTGTTGTCGTATGCTACTTTTTTTACGTGTAAATTATCGTAAAGTAAGGGTCTATATATTTACAAATAGATAACTAAAAAGCTTGTTACGGTCCAAAATCTATAGATCATTAAAATTGCAATCTACAGATCAATAAAATTGCCCAAATCCAACGTCCAATCATACTCTGACGTTTTGAGTCTCACATTTTTTTCAGGAATAAGTTGAAGTGCTGCCAGTATATCTTTAATACCTTCAATCCCACCAAAATCTCCTCTGAACCAACTAAAAAGTGAAGTAACAAATACAGTACTTTCAGCTTTTTTGAAGGTGGTAGATTCATTCAGATATTTTTTAGTGCTTGCTGCGAGTTGTTCTTCCAGCCTATTTACGTCATACACTGCAACGGGAGGACAAGATTTAGCTCCGCAATTAAGCGCGAAGTGGATTCGCCAGTTTCTTTTTTTTACACGTAACATTTTTTCAGTTTTATCAGGAAAAGGCCTTGTGATATATCCTAAAAATAAAGGATGTTGAGACCTGCGCAGGATGCCATGTTCTATATCAGCAAAACTAAAAATTGTGCCCCCGATGGGTATCTGTTTTTCACTAAAGAATGTACCTCGGTCGTTATATTTTTCTGAATTTTTTACCGGAATCACCTGGATGTATGCATTGTACATATTAAGCCAGAATGCCACTTTTTGGTCATCAGTTTCTATCTGTGCATTGAGATGTTCCAGCGAGCAGTCTGCAAATGTTTGGAGATAAAGATCTGTATTTTCTTTTTTGCGTACAGCTTCGAGGAATTCCTTGGCCTCAGATTGAAAGTTAATAGGTTTGTCTTGAGTAAAAACATGTACTTTATACCCTAAAAACAGAGTGAAAACAACAATAATAGTCGGTGAGTAAAAATATGTCATATTTGAAAAAAAGGGAACAAAAAAAGAATAAAGATATCAAATTATAAGTTCAGTTTGTATTTTAGCAAAAATTATAGTTTTTAGTCCAGATTTCTGTCATCATACCTACTCTCAATGAAGCTGAAAATATCTCCGGCCTTGTCGCTTTTTTTGATAAGGTGATTGCCGAATCATCGGTAGAAGTCATTATTGCAGATAGTCCTGACACCCTAGATGATACTCAAAAGTACGTACAAAGGAACTATATCACTTACTTCACAACAGTAAACCGTGGCAGAGCTAAACAAATGAACGAAGCAGTAGCCAAATCAAGGGGAAGTATTCTAATGTTTTTGCATGCAGATGTCAGACCTCCTTTTACCTTCGTCAGAGATATTTCAGATGCCGTTGCTCAAGGATATACCTTTGGTTTTTTTTCGTATAGGTTTTCTCCATCTTCGTTTATGCTGGCTATCAATGCTTCATTTACGAGAAAAAATGGTCTGTTTGCAGGTGGAGGGGACCAAATTCAATTTATGATTCGTGATTTGTTTGAGCAGATGGGAGGTTATGACGAAAACTTCTGTATTATGGAAGATTTTGATTTTGTGAGAAGGTTCAGAAAATCCGGTAAACCTCTGATTGTGATTAAAAATCCGGCCGTAGTATCATCAAGAAAATATAAGAATAATTCATGGCTGAAGGTAAATATGCTGAATTTGACAGCATTCATTATGTTCTGGCTCAGAATAGCTCCGCATAAAATCAGGGATATATATTACGGTCAAATGATGTCAAAGGACAGTTAAAAAAAATGAACCTAATGTTTAGTCTAATAACTCCTTTAATAAAGAATTTATTTACCGACACCTACTCTCCCTGTACCTGTCCTCGCATATACATCACCATTATACATGTGCTCACAACTCACCGATGGCATAAAGAAATCTCCGGTAAATGCTGCTTTTGCTTTGAAAGTATAGGTCTCTGATCCTCCAGCTCTTATATTGAAAAATGTATATACACGATCGTCTTTGTAATCCTGATATGTATAGTTTCCTTTATTTTTTGTTACTTCTGTCTCGTATAATCGCGGGTTGATCAGCTCCCACCCTGCAGGCATTTTTAAATTGAGTGCCAGATCGCTTATCTGCAGTGCTGACGGATTGTTGACCCTTACACTGATGAGTACATCGTCTCCGAGTATAATGCCTGCAGTTCCTGCTTGTTTGCGGGTAGCGTTAAAATATTCTACATAGATACCCAGATTAGAAGCAGCTCCGGCTTTTGCAAGATTATTGTCGATGTATCTGTCTGAATGATAGACATAAATTTTACTCTTACCTTTATTGTGAATAGTTATGTTTTTATCAAAAGATGTTTTATCAATTTTGACTAGTTTTGGCTCAAATGCGGAATGCTGGAAGGTTTTGACACCTCCGGATAGCCCGTTGATAGAATAATCTACCTTACCGGTGACATTGAGAGATTTTCCAAAATATTTGTAAGCCGCTATAAATGCAAATCCTTTGGTCTGTGTACTAGTCCATGACATACGATTGAGTGTTTCCACCATTTGATCATAATAGGATTCAAGTTTTTTCTTTTCACTTTCCATGTAGCTGAGTATTTCCACTATGATGGCTCCATCCCTTCCCTGGTCTCCAAATGACTCATAACTGCTGTTGATGGTGGCGCTTTTTTGAAGGGCTTCGGCTTTTGCGACATATTCTTTGGCTTTGGAGTCATAGCCACTGAGCTGAAAACTGCCGGCAATGAGCCACCAAGTCAAAGGATTAGCTGACTTACTTGAAGTGACAAATCTATTCATAGCAGACTTGGCGGGTTTACCTCCTTTGGACAATACAAATAATCTGAATGCTTGTGCAAGGGATTCAGATTCGAATACATATTCATTGGTACTTTCAGCAATTGCCCAATTATTGGCAGTAGTTACATGGGCATCTATCCATCTTTTGAGCATATCAGAATTATTATTGAGGTAACCAAGTCGATTCATTTCTACCATAAAGTTGCCGGCATAGATATCAGACCAAGCGTGGTAGTAAATACCATCCCAATAATTACATTTACCGGACGACTGCTGAAATCGTCCTATTTTGTTGACGGTTGCTTGTAGGTTTTCCAGTCGTGTTTTATTTTCGGAAGGATCGAGTGTAATGATTTTGTCGAGATAAAGCTGCCCGAAACCTGAGGATGTTGTTTGCTCAAGGCATCCATAGGGATATTCAATAAGGTCTGAGACATACTGAGTAAAGTTGGGGACTTTAAGGCCGCTGATCAAAACCGATGACGTAAAAACTTCTCGGTAACCCTTTGTTTTAGCAGTAAGAGTCAGTTTTGCCCCAGCTTCTATGATATTTTTAACAACAGATGATTCGTACGAATTGGGATAATTGATGGGGATAAACGTAGTTTCTTTCATTCCTTTATTACCACTATTGATACCCATATCTACACGTAGTCTACCTGTTTTATTGAGTACTTCGATATCATAAGTATGGGATAGCTGGTTCTTACCATTAAATATCAAAGATTTATTGGCTGTAAAGCCCTTTACCATAGTTGGGTCCGTATTCACAGAAAGGGTAGCGGAGGTGATGCCGGCTTCGTCCTTTAATATAGTAACAGGCAACTGAAGTTTGTCACTTACATTCAGCGTACGAGGAAACTGAGATTGAACCATCAAAGGGTTTTTTACAGGAATAGATTTATCCAGCTTACCGAAATTTTTATCGTTACAAGCTATAACCATCAACCTTACTTTTCCGATGTAATTAGGGATGGTAATAGTATGTGTGTTTTTCACGCCTTTTCCTGATTTGTATGAGCCCTGATGAATAGATACAGGCTTAAATCGATTGATTTCTGCAATGGCATCAGGATTGTAAGCGTCATCACCCCCGATCGAGATAATGCCTGCAAACTTACCTTTAAAATAATTGATCAGATACTGATATATG
The DNA here is from genome assembly GCA_043748345.1 of Saprospiraceae bacterium. GTDB lineage: Bacteria > Bacteroidota > Bacteroidia > Chitinophagales > Saprospiraceae > OLB9. The sequence goes on along the minus strand of JAYTNJ010000103.1, from coordinate 12,658 downwards.
TCCCAGGTTTTGACCAGCAAAGGAAACTTACCATTAAAATGTTTTCCGGGGTCAGGAGTAGGAAATCCGGTTAGGTTGAGAAGTCCCTCATCTACCAGTGCCAGGGTGTATTCCATTGGCCTTCCTTCACTTTCAGATACAGTAAATGTATATGATTTGTTGGATTCCAGTTTTTCAGGGAGTGTTGCCAGAGGTTTTAGCATAGAAGTAGCTCCATCCATCTTTACATGTCGTATTCCATACATTCTTAGAGGTAAATCATTGGCTTCCTGTTTATATTTCTGCATGATGGTAGCATGAATATATACATTTGGCGACCATTCTTCTGAAGATTTTAATTGTAAGATATTATTACTTTTGGCGAGCGTATGCCAGCTTTGGCTGATCACACGATTACCACGTTCAATACTCACCAAAACTTTTGCCCCTTCGATATCGGGCATTTTTACTTTTACGGTTTCACCTGATTTATAGAGTTCTTTATCTGTTTGAAATTCAACAATGTAGGGCTGGGTACCCGGTATACTTTCCACTCCATCATATACAGTAAAATATGTCTGAGTACGGTGACCAGATGATTCATCTTTGATAGTCATTTTGTATGCTCCTTTTCCGAGGCTGGCTTTTGGAAGGGTGATTTTACCTTTGCCAGTGATCGTAATGTTGCCATTATCTATATCCTGCCAGTAGTCTGCATTGACAAAATTGCCCGAAGATCTAAGTCTGTATTTATCTACCCACCAGGATTCAACATGTTTTTGGATCTGATATGAAACATCATTGCTTTGGGTATTAAGCTTTCCTTTAGGGGTAAGATTGATTAAGGCGACCTCTATATTTTCTGCAAAAGTATGGTTGCCATTCCACCCAGATCCATCTTTTCGCTTTGCACCAAGATAGGTCTTAAATGGAGAAACCGCTATTGATTTACCTTCTTTATTAGTACCACCGCCAGGCAGAATAGTTTCGGTTTCTAATGATACAGTGAGTGGACCGTTAAATGATTTTAACTCCTGATTACCTGTAAATGCCCCTTTTCCATTTGCATTGGTTTGTAAATCGAGAATGTCAAAATTATTGTCCGCAATATTGTTGTCAAGGACATCAAAAGTATAGTCTTTATAATCTGAAAAAGGCTGAACTATCTTTCGTGCTCTGGCAGAAGCTTTAACTTTTGCATTGGCCACATCAAATCCTGTCAGGTATCTGACGTTGATCGTACCCGAGATTTTATCATCATAAATGGTATTTTCTGCCATACCTGCAAAAGAATAAATAACCTCGGCCGTATTGGGTTTTATGGTTTCTATCCGGATGTTTTTACGGACAGATTTGGGGCCTATCTGAAATACACATCGGTAGACGCCTGTTTTGACAGCTGGGGATGTAAAGAGTACGAAGTTGTAGATTAGTTTATTATCAAGGTTGATTTGTTGGATTTGCTCATCGATGACCATGTTTTCGGTATTGAAAAGAGTCATGACTACTGGCATACCGGTTGGCAAGTCAGAATGAGATTTATTAATCATGAGATCAACATATATACTGTCACCTGGGCGCCAGATGTCTCTGTCTGTGTAGACAAAAAATTCCGTGTCGGTTTCTGATCTTTCACCTTCGATATCAAATTCGGTAAGTGGGTTACTTTGATTGGGATCGAGTGAAAGGTAGGTCTGTTGGTTGCCTTTCGATATTTTCATTACGGCGATATCCTCCTTTACATTTTTAAAATCAGCAAATCCTTCAGAATTGGTTTTAGAAGAAGTAATTTTTTCAGCCTGAAGATTATATAATGTTACTTCTACATCCCCTGCATTACTTAGATCCATCAACTTACTAAGAGCAATATGAAAATTTAGTCCTGCTTTTTTAGCCACCAAGGAGTAATCTGAACAAATAAACAAACGATCAACTGGGTCACGGTTCATATAATATGCCAGTTTGCAGGGATCACCGTTTTCTTCCCACTTATAATCTTCGTAATAGTAATACGAGTCTTCATAATAATTATCCCTTACAGTAAAAAACTCCATAATGGGGATTCGGGAGTTGACTTTATACCTTTTTAGGTCTTTTTTACATGAAAGGGAGGTATTATCAGGGCCGAAATCAAGGCTGATATGATAAATGCTGCCAGGATTTTTCCGGATTTTGGCCGTAAGGTCGATGCCATGGATTGTCCAACCTTCGTTATCTTTCAAACCATCATTGAGCGAAACTACCTGATCATATACAGGTTTGCCATACATTCGCAGATTGTAATAATCAGCATAAGTCAGACTTTGCCAAGCCAGATAATGCATGACATTTTCCTGTTTTATTTCTATTACCACTACACGCAGTGCATTCAGAGCCCTGGTTTTAATGGGTATTTTGAAATCTCCTTCAGACGGAAAATAGTTGCCTTCACTTATAAATTGAGCATCCGGTTTATCAGTTAATACGCTTATATCAAAAGTATGATCTGAGGATAGATTTTTACCTTCTATTGAACGGATGTTTTTGCTCAATGAAATACTGATCTTATCCACATTTCTTATTTCTCCAAGGAATATGGCGAGTACATTGTTTTTTATATTGTAAGAAGCATTCTCATTCTGAACTTTCAAAAGACCTGTCAGATCCATTTGCTTATTCAGCTTTTGAGAAAAATAAATATTATATGTCTTTTCTGAAGTATTGTGAAAAGTATAGACGATGCTAAGCTCTTTAGGGTTAAACTCAAAAAAAGGTACTTCCCCCTTTATTTCAGCGCCAACCTTACTACCATCCCAAATAATTTTTGATTCTTTTTTAAACCCTTGTACATACTTAAATTCTATTTGATAATCCAAAGGATTTCGTTCTGTTACTTCGATAGTGGAAGCATCTGATTCAAAACAGGATTTAAGTTGGTCAGTTGTAACCTTATCTGCTGTTTTTACGCCAGCAAAAAGCGAAATAGAACCATCATCGTTCATTACAATTCCCTCGCGTTCTACTTTGATATCCTGTGCCAGGGTTTTTATCTGATACTCAATATTTTCAAATCTTTTACTATCCAGAGCTTTCATATCCAGCATAATAGTGTACGTTTCACCTGATTTAAGCGGCGATGATGGTGTAAAGGTTATGATGGTATTATTTGATAACGAAACCTTACCTGGTGCAGATGGAGTAAGAGTGACTAACTTTTGGAGCACATCGTCAGTAACAGTGCCGGTGAGCGGTTCTTTTAGTACATATTTTAGCTCATCTGATACTGAGATCATTCCAACAGTAGCGGCCATAAAATATTGGTCCAGGAGCGCCTGATCTTTGGATACATTGAGCAATATTCCATCTCCTTTTTTAGATTTGCATGAAAAAGTAAGAAAAAAAAGAGAAAAGAAAATATAGGTGAAGGCTTTCATTGAGTTTAATTTTGTATCAAAGATAACGTTAATTGTCTGAACAAATGTATCCCCTACATCTTAATTTTGTGAATAAATTAGTATATCTGATAATACTATATAAAGATGAATATTGCGAGGGTGATAATAAGAAACCGCACAACCGATATAGTAAACGGATGTGCGGTTTTGAAGTAGAAAGGATTACGTGAAAACTAGAATCAAGCTGATCTCGCTATTCTGTAAAAGTCATTGACTACGATTTCGGTGGTATACTTTGTAACCCCTTCTTTGTCGGTATAAGATCTGCTTGTCAGCTTGCCATGAACGGCTACTTCGTTGCCTTTGGTGAGTGATTCAGCCATCATTTCAGCGGTCTTACCCCAGGCTACCAGATTATGCCATTCGGTTTGTTTGACTTTTTCGCCTTTGTTGTTGGTATAAAAATCATTGGTGGCTATGACCATAGTAGCTTTTTTATTACCATTATCAAAAGTGGATAGAATTACATCTTTACCAATATTTCCAATGAGTTGTACTGAATTTTTAAGTGAATTTGTCATGATATTATTTTTTAATTAGTTTTGAAATTGTTATTTTAAATTTTGTTTGATTAAAAAGGTACTGCTTCAGTTATTGGTTCTGTCTTTTTACTTAGTTTAAAAAAGTCATTTACTACTACTTCTGTTATATACCTTGTAGCTCCGGTAGTATCAGTATAGGTTCTGTTAGAGAGTTTGCCGTGCACAGAAATCTCTGATCCCTTCTGTATAGACGCTGCCATGTCCTCAGCTGTTTTACCCCAGGCTACTATCTTATGCCAGTCGGTTTGTTTTACTTTTTCACCACTTTTGTTGGTGTAATACTCATTGGTGGCCATGAGAAACGTAGCTTTTTTGTTACCATTTTCAAAGGATGTGAGTGTCACATCTCTGCCTGCATTTCCTACCAGTTGTACGGTGTTTTTAATGTTGTTATTCATGATATAAAAGATTTGTGTCCCGGATATGTTGTTTGTTATTTATTAGATACCCAGGACGGGTGAAACAAAAATCTGATCTTTCGATCGGTTGACGATGCAAAGATGTGGCTGGCTGGATACCGTAATCGTTTAAAATACGTTTATATACGTTTGTAAACGTAACTATATGAATACAAAATTATAAAATAATTATAATCAATTGATATACAAATATTTGTGTATTATTATTTATTTAAGAAAATTTTTGATGAAATAAAATATTTCTTAAAAATTTAAAAATAATGTTCATATTTTATTAACCGGAATATAGGAGCGACCTTCTCCGGGGCAGATTTGCCGTGGGTATTCTGTAAAATTTAAATATATTTTGCCGTAAGTTATTCACTTCAGACGATGTCCTTTGAAATCATAGGAATGTCATTTTGTAAAAAAAAACTTATTTAAAAAATGTAACGCACCAATTCTGTTAATGAAGCTAATTTTTATAAATTGTGACCGCTTAAATACATTATATTTGTTTCATTATTATCTTTATTCCACCATAGTGTTTAAAGCTCACCATGATCTTTACATAGATACCGACAATTTTCTAATATCTGAATTTTCAACAATCAAAAATAAACTTCTTAATCTACCTTATGACAGACACCATTTACATCAATACCAAAGCTACCAAACAACACACCTACGATGCAATTGTAGTAGGCAGCGGCATCAGCGGCGGATGGGCAGCAAAGGAATTGACCGAAAAGGGGCTCAAAGTCCTCATGATAGAGCGTGGGCCAAGGCATGACCATATTAAGGACTATAAAACGGCATCTCTCAATCCTTGGGAACTGGAACACCGGGGAAGAACCACTCAAAAGCAAAGAGAAGATTTTCCCATCATCCACCGCGGCTGGGCAGCCGGCGAAACTGTAATGGATGCCTGGGCTGACGAAAAAGATTCACCATATACGGAGATAAAACCTTTTACATGGTGGCGTAGCTATCGCATGGGAGGCAGGAGTATCCTATGGGGACGGCAAAGTTATAGATGGAGCGAAATGGATTTTGAAGCTAATGTAAAAGACGGTATTGCGATAGACTGGCCTATAAGATACAAAGATATTGCACCCTGGTATGATCATGTGGAGCGCTTCATAGGAGTAAGCGGTTCAAAACAAGGCTTGCCCCAACTACCGGACGGGCAGTTTCAGCCTGCCATGGATTTAAATATCGTAGAAAAAAATGTATCCCAAAAAATCAAAAGCCACTATAGCGGTAAACGTCATTTATTCATAGGCAGGGTAGCCAATCTTACATCTGACCTGCCCAACCGTGGTAAATGTCAGTATAGAAGCAGATGCTGGGAAGGTTGTCCTTACGGGGGATATTTCAGTACTCAATCATCTACATTACCAGCGGCATTGGCTACCGGAAACCTGCACATCATCACTGGTGCCATTGTCAAACAAATTCTGTATGACAAAGATTCGAAAAAAGCTACAGGAGTGGAAATCGTTGATATTGAAGACAATAAAACATATACATTTCAAAGTAAAATAGTATTTGTATGTGCATCATCTCTCAATAGTACTTGGTTATTGATGAATTCTGCCACAGATATATGGCCGGATGGTCTCGGCAGCAGCAGCGGAGAATTGGGCCACAACGTCATGGATCATCATTACAATCTAGGGGCCAATGGAAAGGTAGAAGGATTTGAAGATTTTTATACTTATGGCCGCAGACCCAATGGATTTTATATACCCAGATTTGTCAATATCAACGGAGATAAACGCGATTACATCAGGGGATTCGGCTATCAGGGCGGAGCAAGCAGAGAAGGATGGCATAGAGATGTCGCCGAGCTTAATATTGGAGTTAATCTGAAAGAAGCCATAAGTGAGCCTGGATCATGGACGATCGGAGCTGGTGGTTTCGGAGAAATATTACCCTATCATGAAAATCGTATCTTGCTGGACAAAAGATATTATGATGCCGATGGTAATGTAGTTACTGACCCATCAAAAGGAAAACAAAAGACCGATAAATGGGGACTGCCCATATTAGCGACCGATGCTGAACTCAGGGATAATGAGCTGAAAATGCGGAAGGATATAGTGGAAGAAATGAAACAGATGCTTGAAGTAGCCGGTGTAAAAGATATCAAAACATGGGACAATGGACACAATATAGGGCATGGTATCCACGAAATGGGTACCGCAAGGATGGGAAGAGACCCGAAGACATCAGTGCTAAATGGTATGAATCAGGTGTGGGATGCTCCAAATGTATTTGTGACCGATGGGGCATGTATGACCAGCAGTGCATGTCAGAATCCGTCACTTACGTATATGGCTCTGACAGCCAGAGCAGCTGAGTATGCTGTAAATGAACTCAATAAACGAAATATTTAAAATCCAATTTCTTTATGGACAGAAGAACAATCATCAAACAAATATCCATCATCACCGGAGCTACTTTTATCGGGGGTGAATTATTTATTCAATCAGGATGCAAAGCAGAAAAAAAACCGGAGACATCGTTTATTTTTACAACAGAACAGATATCCTTGCTGGACGAAATAGGCGAAACCATCTTGCCACAAACAGATACTCCCGGGGCTAAAGCTATTAATATCGGAGCCTTTATGCAAAAAATGGTAGCAGAATGTTATAACCCTGAACAGCAAAAAATATTTATTGGCGGGGTGGATGCTATAAATGTTAATTTTGAAAAGCTATATTCCACATCTTTTTCCAAAGCAACATCAAGCCAAAAAGAAAAATTTCTGAACGAGCTGAATACAGCCATGATTCAGTATAAAAAGGATAAAAAGGAAAAAGAACCTGATCACTATTTCCTTATGATGAAACAGTTGACTATACTGGGCTATTTTACATCTGAAACAGGAGCGACCAAAGCCTTAAGGTATATGGCAGTCCCAGGCAAATATGATGGCAGCTATGCTTACAAAAAAGGAGACAAAGCCTGGGCAACCTGATGGATTTCATCATAACAACTTAATGGTTTTCCTAATTTATCGTTGAGAAAAAACCATCACATTTTGTTCATATTTTTTAAATTTTAAATCATTATCTTAGATGAAAATGCATTTCAGTATTCTTTTTATTTTCAGTACTTTCATGATTATTTCAGCTCAATCACTCAAGCTTGAAGACATCATGAAAGGGGACGAATATATAGGTTATCAGCCATCGGGCCACAGGTGGTCTCATGATGGCGATACAGTGTATTTTGAATGGAATCCTGATAATGAGCAAGGCACCAGTACCTACTTCTGGAAAAGTGGTATGGGAAAGCCGGCAATACTACCTAAAGAGGAGAAGTTGAATCTGGATATTCCTGTATCTGATCAGAAAGAATTTGAAATAGTGTATTATGTAAAAAATGGAACCATCTGCAGCTTTAATAAAAAAACAGGTCAGGCAAAAAAAGTTTATGCCACTGCTGAAAGGATTTCAAATTTGACTAGAGGAGCCGATCCTGATATATTATTTTTCAGAAAGGATGATAATCTCTACAAAATGAATATCAAAGAGATCTCACTCTTTCAGATGACTAATTTTAAAAAATCAAAAAAGTCCGATAAACCTGAAAAGGAAAATTTCCTGACAGAGCAGCAAAAAGAATTATTTTTATTCATTCAGGAAAAGGGAGAGCGTAAAATCTGGACAGACGAACGTGCAAAAGAAAACAAAGAATTTTTTCCCAAAGAATACGGTTACGAACCATTTAACCTAAATTTTCTGACACCATCTCCGGATGGTAAGTATGTCTGTTTTGGGCTTTCAGAATTTCCTGAGTCCAAACCAACCAACGTCGAAAATTTTATTACTTCAGATGGTTTTACTTCCCGTGAAAATGCCAGAGAAAAAGTATCTGTACATAATCTGGGTAAATATAAATATGGATTGTACAACGTTGAGCTTGACACTTTTTACATGATGGATCATTCTGGCCTTAACGGTATCAAAGAACACCCTGTTTATTATAATGAATATCCCAAACTTAAAGATAAAGAAAAATCAGTAAGACCGGTCAGAATGGGTCAGCCAGCATTCAATAAAGCAGGAAATCTTGCACTGATCAGTATCTATAGTCTGGACAATAAAGACAGATGGATAGCCAGTTTAGATCTTGCTACCGGGAAAATAGATGAGTTGGATCATCAGCATGACGAAGCATGGATCGGCGGTCCCGGTATCGGAAATATCAGAGGTGCAGTGGGTTTCCTTCCGGCTGACGAGACCATTTTTTTTCAGTCTGAGGCTACCGGTTATTCCCATATCTATTTGCTGTCTCTTAAATCAAAGAATAAAAAGCAATTGACTCAAGGTAACTGGGAGGTACGGGATGTTATCCTTTCAAATGATAGTATGTCGTTTTATATCACGACTAATACTAGACATCCAGGTAACAGAGAATTTTATAATGTAAATATCTCTACAGGGGAGATGTCAGGCATTCTGATAAAAGATGGTGCTCATGAAGTGGTATTATCTCCTGATGAAAAAAAATTGCTGGTAAGGTATTCTTCCAAAAACAAACCATGGGAGCTCTTTGTCGCTGAAAATAAGCCCGATCCATCATTGCAACAAATCACTCATTCTACTTCCGCCGCTTTTAAAAATTACGCATGGCGACAACCTGAAGTGGTGACATTCAAAGCCGCTGATGGACATAGTGTATACGCAAGATTGTATCAACCTGCTGCAAAAAAGAAAAACAAAGCTGCTATCATATTTGTACACGGAGCCGGATACCTTCAGAATGCTCATAATCACTGGAGCAGCTATCTGAGAGAATACATGTTCCACAATCTGATGGCTGATAAGGGTTATACCGTTTTGGATATAGATTACAGGGGTAGTGATGGATATGGTCGTGATGTGCGCACAGGTATATACAGACATATGGGTGGACTTGATTTGTCAGATCATATTGATGGTAAAAAATATCTTGTTGACAAATGGGGTATTGACAGCAAAAGGGTAGGTATCTATGGCGGATCTTATGGGGGTTTTATCACCTTGATGGCACTACTGACCCAACCCGCTACATTCAAGGCCGGAGCTGCTCTCAGGTCGGTAACTGACTGGGCCCACTACAATCAGGGTTATACTTCCAATATTCTAAATTTTCCCGAGACTGATTCCATTGCTTACAGAAGGAGTTCGCCGATATACTTTGCGGAAAATCTGCAGGATAAATTGTTGATGCTGCATGGCATGGTAGATGATAATGTACAGTTTCAGGACATCGTACGAATCACCCAGAGATTCATTGAACTGGGAAAAAAGAACTGGGATCTGGCGGTATATCCGGTCGAAGCTCATGGCTTTGTCAAACCCTATTCATGGACTGATGAATACAGAAGGATAATGGAGCTGTTTGATAAAGAGTTGCTACGGTAGGTTTTAAACATCTTCGTTTTTAGTTTAATAAGCAATAATAAATAGATTTTCTGATATTCGGCAAATGTTACTACAGACATATAAATCATCGTGGAGAGATGACTTCAATGTTATCAGTAATCTGATAAAAGAAGCCCTTCAAGAATTGAACATTTCAATAGAGCATGTAGGAAGTACATCTGTATCAGGTTTAGCTTCCAAACCCATCATTGATATTGATGTAGTTTTTTATGAAGAAGCAGAATTTGGTTCAATTAAAGGCAGATTGGAGAAACTCGGATATTATCACAATGGAAACCAGGATATTCCGGATCGGGAAGTATTTAAGAGAAGTAACTCTGCTCCCAAACATACAGTATTGGATTTTATCAAACATCATCTTTATGTTTGTCCTGTGCACAGTGACGAATTACAAAGACATATTTTATTTAGAGATTATTTGATGGCTCACAACGAAGCCAGAATCCTATATCAAACCTTAAAATATGAGATTGCCCATGAATCAAATCAGGACAGAAAAAAATACGCCGAATTGAAAGAATTGAAAGCAGCAGATTTCATCAATGAGATTATAAAAAAAGCAAAGCAAGAAATGATCATCAAGCCCGATGCATTCACAAAGAATTAAAACCAAATACTTTTACTTCTTTTTCATCATTCTATCCACAAACTCAAAGGTTGCTTCATAAGCACTCACCCAATTCTGATGGCGCAAAAAACTATGTACTTCATCAGGAAAAACGAGCTGCTCAAAGTACACATTCCTTTTTCTGAGTAATTCTGCCATGCGAACAGTTTCTGTAAAATTGACATTGCGATCATCATCCCCGTGAATAAATAATACAGGTGATTTCCATCCATTCACTGTATGTTCAGGTGATGATCTGAAAGCCAATGATTTAAAATCAGGCATTTTTTCTGGAACATACGAAGGTACAAAATTGCGAATACCTTCATTCCAGTCATGGACTCCATGAATATCCACTCCACATGCAAAGAGGTCCGAAGCCCGCGAAAGCCCCATAGCTGTCAGATAGCCACCATAAGAACCGCCCCACAATGCGATTCTGGAGTGATCAACATCATCCCTGTTTTTGAGATAGAGTCCGGCCCCAAGTACGTCATTAAACTCACTGCCGCCTGTTGCGCCGTAATTTTCAGCTTCTCTGAAATCAAGGCCATATCCTATACCACTTCTGAAATTAAGCGAAATCACTACATATCCTTTGCTTGCAAAATACTGATTGAGTGCATAAGCATTGGAGTAATATTGGCCATAATTAAATCCAAGCAGCATCTGCCTGCGTGATCCGCCATGCAGAAATATGATAGCAGGGCGTTTTTCTCCTTGTTTATTTTCGGGTGATACAAACAACTGGGCAGGAGCCATCATACCATCCGTCGCTGTGATCTGTATTGCTATGGGAGCAATCAATCCGGATGATGGAAATGATCGGGGAAACAATTGTTCTGCAAGATCCATTATTTTTCCGTTTGTTGAGAGTAGAGCCGGCCATGCTGTTTTTGATGCAGTGGCATACAAATATATTAGCCCTTGGTTAGTCGGTACCGGAGACCATTCGATATTAGATGTTGTCAATTGTTTATTAGTCCCGCTACTAAAATCATACTTCCAGATATGTCTCCTGTCGATATCACCGATATTAGTGGTATAATAGAGTGCATTTAGATCAGCGGATATTTCAGCATTTTCGACTTCTCCTTCTCCGGGTGTGAGGTGTTTCACTTTTCCGGTCATGACGTCTATAGAATACAATTGCTGCCAGCCATTTACTTCCCAAGGAAAGACGAGTTGATTTTCGGCTGCCCAAATTAACTTATTATCTGTTACCGGCAAATCTCCAAACGGAACACTACCTTTGCCCGGACTAGCTTTCCATATTCCACTGGTTTTGCTTGTTTTAACATCAAATAGTCGGATGGACCATGGAATTCCCTGCCGTTTTGGTGCAAAAAGTAATTTTTCTTTTTCGAAAGGGATACGCATGAAGGCCAGTTTACTTCCATCCGGACTCCAGGCAGGTTCGGCATCGATATCAATGGACGGATCAATATAAGCCACTGTTTTAGATTTAAGGTCAAAATAGCCAACAAAAGCATGATCTCCTCTACTGGCAACAAAAGCAATTTTGGATGCATCCGGTGACCATCTGATGCTATTTACTCCACTTCGTACAGTAAAAAGCCGAGCAGGTTCGTCATTTTTGTCTGTGAAGAGATGCCATACTTCACCTTTGTTGATGTAGATCAATTGGCGGCCATCAGCTGAAAATCGGGGTGAAGCACCTGCTCCTACCTTTCTGAGACTATCAGATGCTGTATCTGCTATCCAGACGACCCTGTCAGTGGGTATCTGAAGTTGAGCCGGATTAGCAGGTTCTCCCTTGCTATTGAGTATATTACCTCTGACGAATACCAGTTTTTTACCATCTCTGGTCAAATGAAGGCTGCCCAGATCTATACCTTCGTCCCCCGTATATCTTGTGAGCTTTTTAGCTTTAAAATCAGGTGCCTTTGCCACAAAAATATTTCTTTCACCTTTATCATTAAACACCCAAGCTATATTATTTCCATCGGCTGATCCCGTGAGATAATTAGGAAACGGAGTGGATAGAAGATTGCTAATGCTGGTCTGCCCGTTAACGAGACAAGTAACATACAAAAAAGTAAAAAAGGTAAGGAGGAGTTTCATGATTCAGCGTTTTATATTTATGGTCAAAAAATGTCTATTTTATAAATTTGTAAATTACCGAATTGTAAGGTTGAGTCTACTCCGAAAACACAAATCAAATGATTATCAACCGTTTTTTACCCAATCCCTAAAGGGAAACGTTTGATTATCAGCGAAGTAGAAATCAGAT
>JAYTNJ010000102.1:0-7441 GCA_043748345.1 Saprospiraceae bacterium | reverse complement strand
GCTGCAATTATTCTTTTAGTTTATGCTAGATTTTTTGAGAAGTGGCGTATGCCTGCTGGAAAAGAATGGGTAAATCTGGCAATTTTTGGTTTTTTTAATATTACGCTTTATCTAAGTCTTTTTGTAATAGCCATCACAGAAGTGGCAGCAGGTATAGGTAGTCTTTCTACATCTCTTAGCCCATTAATGATGTCCCTGATTGGTAGTTTATTTTATAAAAAGACTATTAAATTATCGCAGATTATAGGTTTGGGCATGGGAATGATAGGAGTTTGGGTAGCAGTAATACCATTGTTAGGCGATCAATTGGCCACTTCTCGTGGACTTGCCCTTTTAGTCATTAGTATATTGAGCTACAGTGGGGCAGCATTGTTTTATGCAGATAAAGAATGGAGACTTTCACGGTATGCTATTAATGGTTGGCAGGTGCTTTTTGGTGGTATATTTTTATTGCCGGTTACTATTTATTGTAATGAGCAGCCCATTTCTTTTAGTGCTACAGCTTTATGGTCTATTTTATGGCTCGTTATACCGGTTTCTATTATTTCTGTCAATATTTGGTTGAGAATGTTGAAAATAGATCCTGTAAAAGCGTCTTTTTTTTTATTTTTAAGTCCCATCTTTGGTTTTTTGTTTGCTTCCGTTATATTGGATGAGCCCTTTACATTATATACTTTGGGTGGTTTGATTCTTGTATTAGCAGGATTGTATCTTGGTCAAAAAGAAATTGCAGTTAGAAGATGAATTCACTTTTTATTTTTTTAATAAAGAAAATTTAGCTTTTGAATATAAAGCATTAAAAATATGAATAAAAGAGCTTTTCTAAAAAATGCAGCTATTGCTGCTTCGGGAGCTTTATTGGCGCCCCAATTTTTTTCTTGTTCGGCATTAAAGGCATTTCATTCAAAATCGAAAAACTGGGTTTGGGCCCACCCACATATAAATTGGTCTTCTGATGAATGGAAAAAAAAATTGTCTCTGGTGAAAGACGCGGGCATTGATGCAATTCTTGTAGAAGTGTATAATGGCACCAATACTTTTTATGAAGGTGGTCAATTGCCAATGAAGGCAAATGTAATAGAGACCCTAATTCCATTGTGTCAATCCATAGGGATCGAACTACACGCATGGATGTGGACTATGCCATGTAACGCCCCGGACATAGTATCAAAACATCCTGATTGGTATGCTTACAATGGGCTTGGTCAACCGGCACATACACATCCGGCTTACGTGCCTTATTATAAATTCCTTTGTCCATGTCACCCTGAAGTGAAGGAATTTATTAAAGGTAATGTCACTTCACTGGCCAAAATACCAGAAATTGCTGGAGTTCATCTGGATTATGTGAGACTCCCGGATGTCATCATTGCCAAAGGATTTTGGGCAAAATATAATATTGTACAGGATAAAGAGTATCCGGAATATGATTACTCATACTCACCAGAATGCCGAAGACAATATAAAGACAAATATGGTATAGACCCACTTGTTGACATAAAAGAACCAGCCACGCACAAAGAATGGGTCCAATTCAGAAGAGATAGTGTCACTCATCTTGTAAATGATATACTGGTACCGGAAGCAAAAAAATATAATAAACAAATTACTGCGGCAGTTTTTCCGAATTGGGAGAATGTAAGACAAGAATGGCATCGGTGGGACCTGGATGGATTTCTACCTATGCTATACCATAATTTTTATAATCGGGACCTGGATTTTATTCAGGAGCACACTATAAAAGCGAATCAAAGACTTGAGAATAAAAAGCCTGTTTATTCCGGACTTTTTATACCTTCTATCAAAGCAGAACACATAACTGACGCAATTGATCAAGCCAAAAAAGGTAATAGTGCCGGGGTATCTTTATTTGATCTTGCATCAATAACTGATGCCCATTGGGTCAAATTAAAAAGTATATTGTCAAATATTTAAAAAAGCAATTCTCTTTTATGATTTACATAACTTGCTTCAATACTTTCCATACATTTTCACGTACAATATATTGACCTTCAGCATTTGGATGTTTTCCATCAGCCAGGTTGAGAGAGGGTATAGTCGCTACATTCTGGAGCAAAAATGGAATCAGTGCGGCATTATATTCACGCGCTAATTTTGGAAATATAGCTGCGAATCTCTTGGTATAATCATTACCCATATTTGGAGGAGCTTCCATACCGGCAAGTACCAATTTTACTTCAGGGTTAGCAGTTCTGACTTTATTTAGTATATCTCTGAGATTTGATTCTGTTTCTTTCAAATCAAGGCCTCGCAGTACATCATTTGCGCCTAATTCAAGTACAAAAATATCTACCTTCTGTTTCAAAATCCAATCAATTCGATTTTTTCCACCGGATGTTGTCTCACCACTCAGACCTGCATTGATTACAGTAAAGAGTAGTCCCAGGCTGTCAATTCGTTGTTGGATAAGAGCAGGAAAAGATTGCTCTTCATCAAGACCATAACCTGCTGTTAGGCTATTGCCAAAAAACAATATCTGTTTTGTATCGGTTTTAATTGAATCTTTGTGGCTTCCTGAAAGACTTTGGTCAGTATTTTCTGACAAGTTTTCAACTTGTGGTGTACTTTCTTGTTTAGACTTGCATCCCTGACATAGCAAAATAGTAAATGTTAAAAAAACATACAGGAATTTATAACTGACAGTTGAAGAAATTGAATAAATATATAGCATATCTTTGACTTTTGTTCCCTTTCTAACCAATCATTGCATTAAAGAGTTTTATAAAATCAAAAATATGTCTGAAATTTTAAAGGTGGAAAACCTTAATATGAACTATAATAGTGGAGGAAAAGCTTTGTCTGTTCTTCAGTCAATTAATATTAACATCGAAGCAGGCGAAACCGTAGCCATTACAGGACCTTCGGGAAGTGGCAAAACTACACTTATGGGATTGTGTGCAGCTTTAGATAATCCTTCATCAGGCGAAATAACCCTTATGGGCTCTTTGATTAATCCACTTTCAGAAGACGAAAGGGCGCTACTTCGGAATAAATATGTAGGGTTTATCTTTCAGAATTTCCAACTTATGCCCAGCCTTACAGCACTGGAGAATGTAATGCTTCCGTTAGAACTTCAAGGTATATCAGGAGCTGAAAAAGAAGCTATTTTACTGCTGGAAAGAGTAGGTTTAAAAGATCGTGTGACACACTATCCATCTCAGCTGTCAGGTGGAGAACAGCAAAGAGTGGCGCTGGCAAGAGCTTTTATTAATAAACCCAAGATATTATTTGCTGATGAACCCACAGGAAATCTGGATGGTGATACCGGAGCTACTGTCGAAAGTTTAATGTTTGACTTGAATAAGGATTATGGCACCACACTGATCATTGTAACTCACAATCCTGATCTGGCGTCCAAAACCGGTCGAATCATTAAATTAAAATCAGGACATATCGTTTCAGATATTAAAAATACACCTTCCAACAATTCAAATTGATACGATGAGCAGGTTTCCTTTTTTGCTAAAAACAGCCTTTAGAGACAGTAGGAAAAACAGGGCTAAGCTGGCTTTATTTATGTCGTCAATTATCCTGGGTGTTGCCGCATTAGTAGCTATTAATTCATTTAATTATAATCTTCGTAAAGAAATAGACAAGGAAGCGGCCACCTTATTAGGAGCAGATCTTGCTGCTTCAGGAAACAGACCTGCAGAAAATGAAATTTTGCAAATTTTGGATTCACTTCCAGCAAAGAAAGCAAGGGAGATGGAACTATTGTCAATGTCATATATACCTAAGACAGACGAAACCCAATTTATCCGGCTTAAAGCCATCGAAGGTAATTTCCCTTTTTATGGCAAAATAAAATCGGATCCAACAGCTTCAGCCCAAACATTCAGAGAAGGACCATCCGCACTTGTTGATGAGAGCCTGATGCTTCAGCACGGACTTGTACCGGGAGACTCCATAAAAGTGGGGAAGATGATGTTGGAGATCAAAGGCAGGCTGGCAGGGGCTATTGGAAGTATAGGTGCTGCATCATCTGTAGCCCCGGCAATATACATTTCTATTAATACTTTAGATAGTACTGGACTTGTCCAACCGGGGAGTTTGATCAATTATGCTTACTATTATAAGGTGCCGGAGGGATTTGATGTAGAAAAGTGGAAAGTAAGCAGAAAAAAACTATTTCGCTCCGAAAGCCTTAGGGTTGAGACTGTAGAAGACCGTAAAGAAAATCTGAATCAAGCTTTCAGTTTTTTGAATTATTTTTTGAATCTGGTTGCCATAGTGGCGCTTTTGCTTGGATGTATCGGAGTGGCTTCAAGTGTTTTGATATATATTAAATCCAAATCAAATTCTATTGCATTGTTAAGATGTTTAGGATTGAGGCCAAGGGATGCTTTCCTTGTGTATTTTATACAGGTCATGTTTTTGGGTTTGGTAGGAGTCGCGATCGGTGTATTAGCAGGTGTTATCATACAAAGCGTACTTCCTCTAATACTCAAGGATTTTTTACCTGTTCAGGTTAATATAGCCACATCACCCAGAGCTATAATTGAAGGATTTTTTGTTGGATTAACGGTGACTACACTATTCTCTTTATTGCCATTGGTAGGAATAAGGAAAATTAGTCCTCTTCGCACGCTCAGAACATCCTATGATGAAGGCGAAAACAAAATTGACTATATCAAGATTGGTATTTATACTACAATTTTTCTATCACTGAATTTATTTTTATGGATACTTACAGGATCATTGCTGGCAGCTGTTATTTATGTGGCAGGTATTGTGATATCGTACTTACTTCTAGCAGGATTCTCGACTTTATTGATCCGACTACTCAGGAAGTCAATTCCTGTAAATACTGGATTCATTACTAAACAGGGACTTTCCAATCTTTTTCGTCCCGATAACCAGACACAGACTATCATGGTCACTATAGGTATGGGAACTGCTGTATTGACCACTTTGCTCATATTACAGAGTATTTTGCTGAATAATGTTTCGCTTATGGATAAAGGTATGCAACCCAATATGATCTTATATGGTATAGAAACTCATCAGATGAAGGATCTCAAAAAGGTTACTACTGATTTCAATTTACCAGTTATACAAGAAGTGCCGGTGGTAACAATGAAAATAGACGGCTGGAAGGGTAAATCCAAAGCCATGTGGATGGCCGATACTACCATGACGTCAAAACGATGGGCTGCCAATAGAGAAGCAAGAGTCACTTACAGGGACAGCATATCGAGTGATGAAAAACTTATTAGCGGATCTTTGAGAAAATATAATGGTAACGGAGATAGCATCATTGTATCACTAGGTACCACATTTGCTGAAGCTATGGATGTCAAAATTGGTGATGAACTGGTTTTTAATGTCCAAGGTACAAGGATGGTAACCTATGTCGGAAGCCTTCGTGAGATTGAATTCAGAAACCTTTCAACCCGCTTTTTTATAGTATTCCCAAATGGCGTTTTGGAAGAGGCTCCTCAATTTCAGGTACTCGTTACTAAAACTCCTGATAATGCTACTATGTCAAAGTACAGGGGTGCTGTCGTGAAAGCATTTTCAAACGTTTCAGTGATAGATCTTACCACTATATTACAGTCAGTAAATGATATATTGCAGAAAGTATCATTTATTATTAGGTTTATGGCAATTTTTAGTCTTTTAACTGGTCTTATAGTACTTGTAAGCTCACTGACTTTAAGCAAATATCAAAGACTTAAAGAAAGCATTTTGTTGCGGACTATCGGAGCTACCAAAAGACAGATTATTCGAATAAATGCCACCGAATATGCATTTTTAGGCACGCTTTCAGCAGGTACTGGTGTAGCAATAGCAATTATATCCAGTTTTATAGTAACAAAATTTCAACTTGATCTTGACTTTGTAATTAACTGGTGGTCAGTGGCCATGATTATGGTAGTTCTTATTTTGATTACCGTCATTATTGGAATGTTTAATAGCAGAGATGTGATAAATAATCCACCACTGGAAGTTCTAAGGAAAGAAGATAGCTAAGGATTTTAAAATTTTATAAGTTTTTGATTAATACGTCGCTACTCCATGTAAGGTTTTGCCAATTTTGCTAAAAGTAGTATTTTCCTGATTGAAGTTATAAATATTTTTTACCTTTACCTCAATCAAAACTTTATTGAAAATGCAACTGGCAACCTTAGACTGGATAATTATAGCACTGTTTTTTATCATAACCATGGTCATAGGACTTATGGTATCAAAATCAGCCGGATCGAGCAGCTCAGAATATTTTTTAGGTGGACGAAGTATGTCCTGGTGGTTGCTTGGAGTTTCAATGGTCGCAACAACGTTTTCTGCTGATACCCCAAATTTGGTCACTGACATAGTAAGGAACAATGGTGTAGCAGGTAACTGGGCCTGGTGGGCTTTTCTCCTTACCGGCATGCTTACTGTATTTGTTTATGCAAAACTGTGGCGAAGATCAGGTATAACAACAGACCTGGAGTTTTATGAGATGCGTTATAGTGGTCCTGAAGCAAGATTTTTAAGGGGCTTCAGAGCTATATATTTAGGTGTTTTTTTTAACGTTATGATAATGGCCACGGTCATGCTCGCCGGTATAAAGATAGGAGGCATTCTTTTGGGCTTGTCTCCGATGACTACAGTACTTACAGTTTCTATCATCACCGTAATTTATTCATCTGTTGGTGGCTTTAAAGGGGTTATCTATACAGATTTTTTTCAGTTTGTTTTTGCAATGACCGGCATGGTTCTGGCTTGTATTTATATAGTCAATATGCCTGAAATAGGGGGTTTAAGTAAGCTTTTATCACATCCGTCCGTCGTGCCTAAACTAAATTTTCTACCCGATTTTGACAATATGGAAGTTTTGGTGCCATTATTAATCGTTCCTATAGCTGTACAGTGGTGGAGCGTTTGGTATCCGGGAGCAGAACCAGGGGGAGGAGGTTATATCGCCCAAAGGATGTTATCTGCTAAGGATGAAAAAAATGCAATAACTGCAACACTTTTTTTTAATGTAGCGCATTATGCACTCAGGCCTTGGCCATGGATTCTCATTGCGCTGGCATCTATAATAGTTTTTCCGACTTTGGAGTCTATTCAGACAGCTTTCCCCGATATGGATCCAAACTTTGTGAAAGATGATTTAGCTTTTTCAGCAATGTTATCTTTTTTGCCTGTTGGCTTAATGGGTCTGGTTATTGCTGCTTTGATCGCAGCACTTATGTCAACCATTAGCACCCACCTCAATTGGGGCAGTTCATATGTTGTCAATGACTTTTATCAAAGATTTTTAAAGCCGGAAGCGGATGAAAAGGAATTGGTATTAGTTGGCCGGATATCTACAGTAGTTCTCATGGTTTTAGCTGCTATTTTTGCTTTATTTCTAACCAATGCTCTTCAAGCTTTCAATATTTTGCTACAAATTGGTGCGGGTACCGGTTTACTTTTTATTTTGAGATGGTTT
>JAYTNJ010000101.1:0-33355 GCA_043748345.1 Saprospiraceae bacterium | reverse complement strand
AATAGCCCAAAATCTAATGATCGGAGACAATTCAATTATCCTTGCTAAAAGCGGAGTCTCCAAAGATTTGGGTGGAAATAAGACTTATTTCGGTTATCCGGCGGGCGAAGCCAGAGAAAAATACAAAGAACTGGCTGTCTTGCGCATGCTGACCAGTAAAGAATAAATTTATTTGCTGGTCTCTAGCCTTATTTTTTCCACTTAATGTTACAGCCAGCGCCCGGATACTGTTTTTGCATAGGTGCTTCGCCACGCAAAAGCAGCTCCAGAGCAAGACGCAGGTCTTTTCCATCAAGCGGTTTACCATTTCCTGGTCTTGATTCGTCCAGACGACCTCTGTAATATAGATCGCCATTGCTATCAAAAAGATAAATATCAGGTGTACAGGCTGCGTCATACGATTTTGCTACCTCCTGGCTTTCGTCATATAGATAAGGGAAAGGATATTTAATGACTTTTGCTACGAGTTTCATTTTATCAGGTGAATCATCCGGATAATTTACTGCATCATTGCTGCTGATGGCTGCAAAACCAATACTTTTTGCCATATACTCTGATGCTATCCTTACTAATTCTTCATTAACATGTATCACATACGGACAGTGATTACAAAGGAACAATACAACAGTTCCCTTTTCTCCCCGAATATCATTAAATGATAAATTTTGTCCCGACACTGTATCCGGCAGGACAAAATCAGCGGCTCGGACACCAAGTTCTATCATTTTGGATTCAGTTAATGCCATATTTATTTATTTTTTGCAAAAATAAAAAAGCCCTTTGACAAAAATGTACAAAAGGCCTTTAAGTTTATGCGGCGGGCAATAAAAATTACTGGACTGGAGCTGGTTTTGCGGTTAGATTTATCTGAAGAACTATGTCGTCATTGATAAATTTATCTCCCAATTCGGTAAAGATGTTTTTTGACCTATAGTTTATACCCCAATAAGTTCGGTTGATAGTAAATGGATTGCTTACCACAGATACTGAAGCATCAGTAGTGGTGACGTTGGCAGGTATAGATATCTCTCTTGTAATATTTTTTAACGTCAGATTTCCTTTGACTATAGTATTGCCGCCATTTTCAAGGGTTGTGTCAGACACAGATGTAACTTCAAACTTACCTGTAGGATATTTTGTCACATTAAAAAAATGATCTGCATCTTCAGCTTCGGTACCTTTAAGATGTGATTCTAATCCTGCTTTATCGTCACCAGTCAGATCTGTAACAGTAATAGTGTTTAGATCAATATTAAAACTTCCGGCTGAAATCTTGCCGTTATTTATGAATATCTTACCATCAGACACATTTATGGTTCCAGAGTGTTTACCCGTTGGCTTTGATCCTTCCCAATTAATAATGGTCTTGTCAGAATCCGTAATAAATGCTGTACCTTCGGTGGATGCAACATTACTGGCTGTATCGACATCTATTGTTTTATCTTTACAGGATATTACGGTAAAAGTAAGAGCAGTAAACAGTACAAAGTTCAATAAAATTTTCATTTTTTTTTAATTTAAGTAACAGGACAAAATATCAACAATTCTTTCAATAATCCTTCACGAACGCAAAAGTTTGAAGTTATGTTTTATTAATTTTTCAAATTAATCCTAATGTACTGTTAAATTTTAAATATTCAGTTTTCAGGTCTTTTACTTAGTGGATGATATTTCATCATGGTCTCTCTTAGATAATTTCTATCTACATGCGTATAAATTTCGGTGGTAAGGATAGATTCATGGCCTAACATTTCCTGTACCGCTCTGAGATCAGCCCCTCCTTCTACCAGATGGGTAGCAAATGAGTGACGAAAAGTATGAGGGCTCACTTTTTTACGTATACCTGCCAGTGCCGTGTATTCACGTATCAATGTAAAAATCATAACTCTTGTCAGCCCTTTGCCTCTTCGATTGAGAAAGAGAGTATCTTCATGACCTTTGACAATGACAGGAAGATGAAGTCTATCTGTCGCCAGGTAAATATTTATATGATGTATGGCTGAATCTCCGATAGGTACCAGCCGCTCTTTGTTGTTTTTTCCTAGCACTTTTATAAATCCCTGATCAGGAAAATAGTTACTTACTTTAAGCGTTATAAGTTCAGTCACCCTCAATCCACAAGCATAGAGTGTTTCAAACATAGCCCTGTTGCGCTGACTATGAGGAAGTGACATGTCAATACTATTTAAGATGAGATCTATTTCTTCATAGCTGAGTACATCAGGAAGAGTCCTCTGTAATTTTGGGCTCTCAAGAAGCTCAGAAGGGTCGATATCCAGTATATCTTCCATGATCATAAATCTATAAAACGCCCGAATGCCCGAAATGATCCTTGCCTGACTTTTCGGCTCAAGTCCGAGATCGTTGATATAATAAATAAAATCAGTCAGGTGCTCAGGGGTGAGCTTTTCAGGGGTAAGGTCTATTTTGTGAATGATGACAAATTCGAGAAGCTTTCCTACATCGCGGATATATGCTTCTATGGAGTGACCCGAAAGAGATTTTTCCAGCAGCAGATATGCTCTGAAGCCTTTTATGATGCTATTCCAATCCAAATGAATAATTTATAAAACATACATGATAAAAACGTTTTTACGAGTTTTTTGTTATCGAATAGTAATAAAACATCCGTTATGAAAATAGGTATAGTCTGTTATCCGACCTTCGGAGGTAGTGGTGTTGTGGCTACTGAGCTTGGGTTGGGGTTAGCAGATAAAGGGCATGACGTACATTTTATCACTTATAAGAGACCAGTACGCCTTACTTCCTTCCACGCCAATGTTTATTTTCATGAAGTAACCGCCATGGATTATCCTTTGTTTGAATACACTCCTTATGAGACATCACTCGCATCCAAAATGGTCGAGGTGGTGAGATACGAAAAATTGGATATTCTGCATGTACATTATGCGATTCCTCATGCTGCAGTAGCATACATAGCAAAGCAGATACTCAAGTCATATGGCATCCATATACCTGTTATCACTACCCTTCATGGTACTGATATTACGCTGGTGGGCAATGATAATTCTTTTGCACCAGTGGTGGAGTTTAGCATTAATGAATCTGATGGGGTGACAGCGGTATCTGAACAATTGAGAAAGGAGACCCATAATACTTTTAACATTAAAAAAGATATTCGTGTCATACACAATTTTATTGATTTCAGCAGATTCAGAAAGATAAATAAGGATCATTTTAGAAAAGCGATAGCCCCTGATGGTGAAAAAATCCTGGTGCATATATCTAATTTTAGAAAAGTAAAGAGGGTAGAAGACGTTATTCATGTTTTTGAGCGAGTAAGTAAAGTAGTCAAATCTAAACTGCTTATGATAGGGGATGGACCAGAAAGAAAACATATGGAAGACTTGTGCAGGACTCTTCATTTGTGTGAAGAAATCAGATTTTTGGGAAAACAGGAAGCAGTTGAAGAGTTACTTGCAATTTCGGATTTATTTATTTTACCTTCAGAAAATGAAAGTTTTGGTCTGGCAGCTTTGGAAGCCATGGCTTGTGAAGTGCCGGTGATTTCATCGAATGCCGGTGGGCTTCCTGAATTAAATATCGATGGGGTCACAGGCTATATGTGCGATGTAGGTGATGTAGATGGCATGGCGGCAAGGTGTATTGAGCTCCTGCAAGATGAAGAAAGCCTTACAATTTTCAGAAAAAACGCTTATACTCAGGCAAAAAGATTTGATATCACCGTTATATTACCACAATATGAAGAATACTACAGGCATGTTTTAGATAGGTGATGGAATACCATTTCTACATTTTATTCTTTATCTTTGCGTATTATTAAAGGGATTAAAATTGAAATTAATAGCAGTTTATATTCGTTTGATGTTAAATCTGAGAAAAAAGAATGACAGGAATATACAAAGGTTTGGAAATATTTTTTTTAATTAAAAAGCCTTTTCCGGCTCTTTTGTTTTGTATATTAAACATTTCAATTGGTCAGTCATATGCTCAGGATACTATAGTACCGCAACTTATCTCTCCGGCCCGAGATACTTCGTTTGAATGTGGGATGACTACAAATATTATTTCCAAACTTACTGATTGGTACATCAAAGCCGGTGGAGCTTTGGCTAAAGACAATACAGATACTTTAACATGGCGTGCCAATCTGACTTTGGAACAAACCATAATCATTTTTAGTAATTCTTTGGACGTGCTATGTGGGAATAAACAAAGGGTTGAAGTGACTTTCAGTCCAGTGGATACTTCTGGCAATATTGGAACTAAAACTACAGCAACATTTTTTACCACGGATACAAGGGGGCCCCGAATTGTTAATTCTGTTCCAAATCTTCAATATAGGTGCGTAAAAGGCATAAGGGATACATTGATTGCGTGGATAAAAAAAAGCGGGGGTTACACAGCAATGGATGCCTGCTCCAATAGTATCTCGTGGAAAAACTATAATTATTCTATATCTTCTAACAATACTGAAATTCAAACAGGCGGTGGTAATATAGATAATGGACCGTATCCTGCAGTGCCTGATGGCATTTGTCAATGGATTATGAACATTTCATTTATTGCAGCCGATGAATGTGGAAATGAGTCTGGAACACCCGGCACAACAACTTTTTCAGTAATTGATGACATCGCTCCAATATTTGTCAATCCACCTGCAGACATTACTGTGAATTGCTCTAAGGTTCCCGCAGTTGTGGATGCAGTTGTATCCGATGACTGCGATAAATCAGTAAAACCCGTATTGACTCAAGTGACAAAACAACTCTCCAGCCCTGATCTTTGTGGGCATTACAATTATACTATAACCCGAAGTTGGTTAGCTAAAGATAAATGCGGCAACTCGTCATCTCATAGTCAATTGATAACTGTGATTGATACTACCGGCCCATCAGCAATAACGACAAATGAAGTAAATATTAATTGTACATTATTTGCATTGAAGCCTGATAGTCTTTTTATTGGTATTAGCGACAACTGTTCAAAAGTCATTGTCGTTTTTGCCGATACAATTACCTCCACGAGTTGTAACACAAGGCTCGAAAGGACATATACATTGACTGATATCTGTCAAAATCAATCAACTTATAAGCAAATCATTCGGATAAATCAGGATGCCAAGCCCGAAATAATAACGGCAGCCGCAAACCAAAGTTATATATGTACAAGTCAGGAAAATCTGGAAGGACTCCTAAATGCATGGATTCAGAATAAAGGGGGTTCAGCGGCAAGGGTGGCTTGTGGATCCTTACAGTCTTTTGCGGCTGTAAAAGGAAGTTATGACATTAATAATCCTTCCTCCTTTCCCGGTACACTACCTTTATTGCTACCTAAACAACAATGTCCAGCAACAATCGATCAATTTTTGAGATATCTCGAAGTGGATTTTGTCTACTATGATACATGTGGAAATTCTGCGGTAACTTCAGCCATTTTTGGTATTAAAGATGATGTAAAACCAGTCCTTACACAATGTCCGGCAACAGTAAATGTGTCAGTCGCTGAAAATAATTGCTCAGCAAGTATTAAAATAAAAGTCCCTTCGGCTACAGATAACTGTGTAGAATCAGAATCCCCGGTAACAAGAAAAGTCATATCGTTGGTGACATCCTCCGGACCTGCTGGCCCTGAAGCGATTGTTGATTCGCTCAAAATCAGGGTTGGTCCGATAAATCCATCATTGGCTAATCCACTGGCAGATGGAATTCTAAATCTAAGACTTCGTAATCTTGATATTGACGATGTCACCGAATACTTCACCATATTTGATGAAGATAAGGTAAATATTGGTAAAACGCCAGTAGGAGCAGGTCAATGTGCCACTACAGATTTTAAAATTACTTTAAATAAAGATAAAATAGCGGAATGGATACAGGATGGGTATATAGAACTCACCTTTCAACCCAATATTATAGCCGGAAGTCCAGTATTATCTATCAATAATATCTGTAATGGTGGGGCTATTGAAGCCACTCTGACGTATGATATAGAAATCAACAATACTGTACGTAAATCCTATAAAATCAATCAACAAGCAGAAACTTCTCTCACCAACGAAACCGAAATTAGTGTTGACTTAGGTACGGGTAATCATACAGTTACTTTTTTATTCAGAGACTGTGCCAATAATACAACTGAATGTGTGGTCCCGATAACAGTGAAAGATGAAATCAAACCGCATATCAACTGTCCGGCAATTATCAGCACCGTAATCTCCACCGGAGTATGTTCCGATACACTTTCGCTACCAGTAAATTTTATGGTTAATGAAAATTGTGCCGGAACATTTAAGTATGAAAAGAGATCACCCCAATCTACGGAAGCTTCATTAATATCCTTTGTGTTTACCGAAAGTAAATTAAAATATGAGGCAAGAAGTAAAGAGATGGTTTTTAATGATATCTTTCCGATAAAACATTTGAATATCCCTGTTATTTTGGATGTAGAATTTACAGGTGATAATAATGAAAGCGGCGAGTATTTTGAAATTTTTGGTCCTGGTGGAATCTTAATTGGCAATACGATTTTGTCCAAAGTTGAAGAAAGCTGTGGCATCTCCAAAACAAGGTTTGAAATAGACAGAAACCTTTTTAATAGTTGGATTACCAATAAGCAAGTTAGTCTGCTGGCCATACCAAAAAACGGTGGGGATGGTATAAATCCATGTAAAACTATCACACCGGGACAATCTATTGATAATACCAGCACCATAAATGCAACACTTAAATACTCTGATGCTGCCTTTTCTATCAGCATATCGGGGGCATCTAATATTGCTCAGCAAAATATACCAGCTGGAGCAGCATTTTATGATTTGATCCTTAATTCGGGATTAAATATCGCAACTTTAACTACAAGGGACGAATCGGGTAATACTGCGAGTTGCAATTTCAATATAGATGTCAAAGATATAGAAAAACCAAAGGCAAAATGTAAAAATATAGTAGTAAACCTCCATCCATCAGGACTGGAGCCAGCTATAATATTGCCGGAAATGATTAATAATGGTAGTTCAGATAACTGTAAGATAGCAAAGATGTCCGTAGTGCCTTCTTCAGTAGATTGTTCAGCTTCCAATAGTGATGTTAACGTTCAATTGATAGTAGAAGACAGTCAAGGAAATAGAGATACTTGTATTGCTACTATCAGAGTAAAATCAACCGAGCTCAAACCTACCTTTTCAGCTGGCTTATGTTCAACTGATACGCTTAAATTTTTTGCCAATGTTCCTCCAGCCTTGATATCAGGCACTTATACTTACTTTTGGGACGGACCGGGAGGGATTGACTTTTTTACAGAAAATCCACAAATTCCAAACGCTGATGAAAGTTATAACGGGGTGTACATATTGACCGTAAAAGGATTTAACAACTGTACATCGATAGGTTCAGTAACGGTAAATATTAAACCTTTAATTAAGCCAGAGTTGGCATCAAGTGCGCGAGAAATTTGTTCGGGTGATGATGTGATACTTAGTACTACAAATTATAGCGGAGATATAGAATATCTCTGGTACGAAGGAATTTTTCCAACAGGAATTCTTATCAAATCCACTGACAACCCTGAACTTACGCTTGAACCTACCACAGGCGTTCATTTTTATTATATTATAGCTAAAGGGCCTGACTGCAGTTCCAATCCTTCAACATTGCTTAAAGTGGAAGTACGGGTTATACCAGTACCTGATCCTTGCAATAGATTTTTATCCCTCTGTGACGGAGCAGATCTGGTTTTATGTGCTAAAGGAAATACATCATTTCTCTATACATGGAAAGGTCCCGCAGGTTATTCCGGGACAAGCCAGAATCCGATTGTTGTAAAAAGTGTAACATCGCTCAATGGAGGTGAATATAGACTGATAGTGTCTAACGGAAACTGTGTATCAGATACCTCAGTTACAAGGGTGGTGATATTGGAAAAACCTGCTCAGCCCAATATTGTATCGGCTGATATATTTTGTGAGGGAGCTATATTTTCAATAGTTGCTACATCATCTCCCAACGCTGAAAAATTCGAATGGTATAGAAATGGCACATTGTTTACCACTTCTCAGGAAAACAGCCTTATCATACCTAATGCTCAATCGGGGTTGCAGGGTTCGTGGTCAGTAATCTCGGTAAAAGGCAATTGTAAATCACTAACATCTGCGATTAAATTTATAGCAATAGACAATAGTCTTGAAATAGGTGCAATCAATACAGGTCCGGTTTGTATGGGTGATAGTGTCAGGCTACAGGCAACATTTGTTCCTAACGCAACATATAAATGGCAAGGCCCAGTAGCTTTTATACCCGCCGTATTTGATCCGTTGATACCTGGAGTCCCCGGAGATTATTCGGTATCTATCACAACTCCTACAGGCTGTCAGAATAATGCAAATACGACGGTTTCAGTCATCAGTGTCCCGGAAATTACAGCATTAAGCAATGATTCAAAACCATGTGCATCAGTCGGCGATCAGATCAGATTTTCGCCCTCAGTATTTCCCAATTCAGATACATACTCCTACCAATGGAAGGGACCATCCGGGTTTTCTTCAAATATCAAAAATCCTGTTTTAACAAACCTTATGACCAAAGACACGGGATTATACAGTCTTGTCATATTTAATGGAAGATGCCCGTCAAATAAGCTAGAAACCAGGGTAATCTATACTATATTACCACAGAAACCCACTGTAAGTACTACACCGTTTTTCTGCGAAGGTGATTCAATAAGAATTTCAGCTTCAAATACTATGGTCAATAGTGAATATATTTGGATTACACCACTTGGTAGATTTATAACCAATGCACCCAGTTATTTTATACCTAATGCCAGTATGTCAAATATGGGAAAATACTCTCTGGAGATTAAATTCAATGGTTGCTTTTCTCCTCCATCAGATAGCATTGTGGTAGAAGTGAGAAAAAAGCCTGAAACCCCTCAGATAGTTGGCAACACCCCGGTTTGTTTTGGAGATACTATGAAATTATCAGCGAGTCGTATATCGGGGGCACAGTATATGTGGTCTGGCCCATCAGCTATTGCTGGTACTGATATGGTGATCATACCTGGAGCTACAAAAGTAAACGCGGGTGCGTATACGCTCAAAATTACTTCCAACGGTTGTACGTCAAATGTGTCGTCATCTCTGCAAATGGTGGTTAAAGATGAGATCAAAATACCTGCTTTTTCTGTAAACTCACTTGCAATGTGTTCGGACAATCTGAACGGAACTCAGATATGTCTTAATCCTGTCAGTCTTGAGCAAGGAGCAATATACAGCTTATATAATGAGACGAAAAAGGTGCTTCTTGCCAGTGGAAATAATAATTGTTATCTGATAACTGATTCAAATTTATTGGCAATCGGTGCAAATTTCATATCATCAAAAGCCCTAAAGGATAAATGCGAATCTTCCGTTTCTCCTTCCATGGTCATTAATGTAAATACCCCTCCTTCCATCAAAGCAACGGCTATAGAAAACGATATTCGCACCTGTCCTGGAGAGGACGTAAGGCTTATTTCGGGTTCAGGTCCTCCACTTGTCAACATAAAATGGACAGCTTTGAATCCGGAAAATATTATCTCTGATAGAACTTCTATATCTCCAGTTATCACGGGTTTGAAAAACGGAATCAATATAATTTATTTGGAATATAGTATTGAAGGATGCCCCGATTTTACCCGGGATACTGTCAAAATATATTCAGAATTTTTTCCGGTATCAACAGATGACACATATAGAATTACCTATGGCGAAAAAGGTATCTTTAATGTACTTCAGAATGATAAAATACCCGATCAGATACTATTTTCTATCACTTCACAACCGCAATTTGGGAAAGTGACAGTAGTTAATAAGGCAATAGAATATGTTCCCGATTTGAGATTCTTAAGACCCGTAGAATTTACTTATAAGGTTTGTGCTCAATTGTGTGATGACTTGTGTACTGAA
Source organism: Saprospiraceae bacterium (assembly GCA_043748345.1). GTDB lineage: Bacteria > Bacteroidota > Bacteroidia > Chitinophagales > Saprospiraceae > OLB9. The sequence goes on along the minus strand of JAYTNJ010000101.1, from coordinate 23,430 downwards.
GCAAAGGTTACTATCGAATTTGACGACAACATAACATGTAAAGCACCCAGTATTTTTACCCCTAACAGCGACGGTATGAATGATAATTTTGTCATACCTTGTCTGGATACTCAACGATTTCCTTCAAATAAGTTATATATTTTTAACGAGTGGGGTCAGGAAGTATTTTACTCAAGTCCTTATAAAAACGACTGGGATGGGACTTTTGCAGGCAAAACGTTACCTGTGGGTACTTATTATTACATTATGGACACAGGAGATAACCGAAAACCTATAAATGGATTCACAATTTTGCAAAGATGATGAGAAGTGTTCTATTAACCATAATATCGGTTGCTGTCACCATCAGTGTATTTGCCCAGCAACAACAAATGTATACCCAATTTATGTACAATAAGATGGGACTGAATCCTGCTTACGCCGGAAATGAAACCTATATGTCCGCTACCTTGATGTATAGGGACCAGTGGAATGGTTTTCCAGGTGCACCAAAAGCACAGGTTTTGTCTCTAAATCTTCCCAGGCTGGGAAATAGAATAGGTTTTGGACTGAATTTTGAAAGGCAATCTTTAGGTATAACAGAAAAGTTAACATATGAAATGATGTATGCTTATAAATTTTTCCTGGGAGAGGGTACACTAAGTATGGGTATGAATGTTTCAGGTCGCAAGTTTGTGCAGGATTATACCGATAGCAGATTATTTGCCATTCAGGATATCAATTTGGACCCTTCAATACCACGGAGTGTACAATCCAGAAATCTAATAAATGCCGGATTTGGTGTATATTTTAATACCAATAAATTTTACCTGGGAGCATCTTTACCCAGGATGATACGGAGTGATCTGGATTTTGATAACAATGAACTTTTTTCCAATGAAGTAAGACATTTATTTATAATGACCGGAGGAACATTTGTAATCAGTAATGATGTCAGACTAACCCCTCAGCTGATGTTCAGACTTGCAGAAAACAGTCCTTGGGGTGCGGATCTGAATCTAAGCAGTACATGGAAAGATAAATACTCTCTTGGTTTTACTTACAGGACGGGCGGTACACTAGGTGACCTGGGCGAGTCCATCGATATTATAGCAGGTATGCAGATCACAGACCGACTGATGCTAGGATTTGCTTATGACATAACCTTATCAAAAATACGCACTATAGATAATGGAAGCCTTGAGATGATTTTGTCATACAATTTTATACCTAGGAAGATTAGAACCATCGTTGTAAATCCAAGATATTTCTGATGAATAGCCGGTATCTCATATATATTCCACGAATTGTTATAGCCATTGTACTTATAACAGGCGGCGGTAATGGATTGACTGCTCAAAAGATTATAAATCAAAACGCTGGAAAAAATACTAAAATTTACAATGAAAAAAATATAAATACGGCAAATCTTGAGACATCACCGGCATTTATAGGAGATAAGATAGGATTTGTGTTTACTACCACAAAATCAAAATTTTTCGATAAGGAAATTGACGAGGCCTTTTTTGAACTTGCACTTTCAGCCGTAAATCTTGACAATTCTCTTGCGGTGCCCACTGTTTTTAATAAAAAATTTAATTCCGATCTGCACGAAGGTCCAATGTCATACGACCTTAATCTCAACAGGCTTTATTTTACAAGATCTTACAAGGATAAACGCACTCAAAAAGGTGTAGAAACAGATACTACATACCTGAGAATCATGTCTGCGGATCTGAATGTAGCCAAACCAGATGTCAAACCCATCAATATTAATGTAGAGCGATACTCCGTGTGTCATCCCGCACTTTCACTTAATGGAAAGTCTATGATATTTTCTTCAAACAAACCTGGTGGGTACGGCGGATATGATTTGTATATGGCATTTAACAATGAAAAGGAGTGGTCAGGTATTATCAATTTAGGACCAGAGATAAATACACCGTCAAATGAGGTTTTTCCTTATTTGTTAAATGATACAATTCTTGTCTTTTCGTCACAACGCAGCGATGGAGCCGGAGGCCTTGACCTTTATGTATCAGGTCTTCAGAATGGCTCCTGGACAGTACCGGAACTTATGCCAAAACCTTTTAATACACAGTATGACGATTTAGGTTTAGTTGTGAGGGAAAATATGAAATCCGGGTATCTTGCCAGTAACAGACCTGGTGGTGCCGGAAAAGATGATATATTTAGATTTGAATCATCAAATCCTATATTTGGTAAAGAAGAAAAAACGAGTATACCCACAATAGCCACGATACTTGACAAACTTTCTTTGGAAGGTATTCGGGGAGCTAAATTTTCAGTAACTCCTTTGGATATGGACATTAATAACTATACAATGTCTACCTATAATGTGGATATGTTGTCGGGAAGAGATCCGGGCGACCTGATATTGAAACTCTCTCCCAAAAACGGAAAATCAGTTCCCGTATATACCACAGAGTCTGATGGTACTGTGGCCTTCAAGGTATTTAAGGGCCAAAAGTATCTTATTTCGGCTTCAGCTCCGGGATATGCAAAAATTTCCCTTATTTTTGATCATGATATTTTTGGGGCCAATTTTAACATGGTAATGGAACCGGAAGCAGAGTCGACGGAAGAAGAGGTAAAAAAAGATACTCTAATTGCAAATGTAGAAATACCTATCCAAGCAGGAGAAAGTATCGTTTTTGATCAGATTTATTACGATTACAACAGTGCTGTGATTAAATTAGGAGCGGCAAAAGAACTCGATGCCCTTGCCAAAGTCCTCACAACCAAACCGGAAATTAAGGTAAGACTCGAAGCGCATACGGATAGTCGAGGTACATCGGCATATAATCTTCAGCTGTCGATCAGCAGGGCAGAATCGGCCAGAGAGTATCTGACAGCTTTGGGTATTGACGAAGACCGAATAAGAATAAGAGGATTTGGCGAGACAAAACTCAGAAACGGATGCACCGATAAGGTACCTTGCTCAGACTCAAAACATGCTTTCAACAGACGAACAGAAGTGGTGATAGAAGAGTGATGCAAAGACTTTCAGAAATCTTCCCAAATAGTTTCAGCAAGTACTACATCTTTCCCTGAATTTTTATCGATTACTGTGTGGTTTATAATATTTTCTGTTTCGCCAGAAGTATAATAAAATTTTAATACCTGCGAGATGATGACTTCAGATTTAAATTGAATTTTCAGAGTTTTGAGTTTTTTTCTGTAAAACAATTCATTATTCAAGCTCTCTAAGATTAGACGGATCATAGATACGTTATTGACGTGACCGTTCCAATCTACATGAAAGTAACCCGAAATTATTTCAGTTTGATGAGATTCTGAAAATATAGGCTTTAGTCTGAAATCAGGTTTTGGTAATGGGTTATCAGAATTAAATACAAGCGCTCCGAATGAATCAGGGATCTTCATCAATTTTCTGGACTCCGTATTCATCATGGTACATTGACTGGATGCTGTGGCAGATATCTTTCCTGATATATCATAAACCAGGTAATCTCTAAATGTAAAATATCCCTCCTTGCCTGATGGAAAGGTATGCACGGTTATCTTTTCATTCAGAGATGGAAAGTAGTAAAAATTAACCTCCATTTTGATCAACACCCAGCTACCTTTCATAGCCTCAAGATCCCATACTGACACACGCATACCTATGGTGTGCTGCATCGAGGCCTCCTGCATAAGTTGAATTAAAGCATGCGGGTGTATCTTTTTGAGATGATTTATCTCTGACGTGCGGATAGAAAATTGTTCTTTATGAATATAAGACATGGAAGATGTATAACTACTACTTTAGTATCAAATCCTCAAAGGGAAAGCAGAACTTAATTCAGATAATTTTTACGGAATAAAATTCCTTTATATGCGTCAAAACCAGGTGATATTCCTGCCCTTATGAGAATTATTTTATTTTCACCTGTTTTAAGATCAATGATAAAAACCTTACAGCCTATTGCATACTCTAGCTCAGGATTAGACATTTTCCAGGAGTAAGCTATTTCGGCAGCGGTCACATTATAATTTTTATCCCATTTTCTACCCAGCGTAACTTCCAGGTGGAAGATACCATTTTCAAACTTAATAAGTCGTGAGGACAAACCCAGACTGACTCTGTAATAGAGGTCAGTTTCTACAAAATGTCTGCGGTTTATTTTCTGAATATCCATGCATAGCATAAGGCAGAAACTATGCCACAACCTAATTTTGAATAAAAAGTTATCTAAAAAATTTAAGGCAGTGTTTTATTTACATTACAACTTGAATGTGTTGGCAATCACTATTTCATTTTTACCACACGATGACTTTCGATACCACCAGTGGGAGACTGAACTGTGATAAAGTACAAGCCGGGTGAATAACAGGAAAAATCAAATTCTGCGGTCTGCTGACCTTCATTTCTTCTGCTAAGCATGGTTTTTCCTTCGCCGTCAAAGACATATATCATTTCTCCATTTCCTGTGAGCCCTTTGATATTAATAATGTCACTCACCGGATTAGGAAAGATTTTAAGGTTACTCGTTTTCACAACAGTCTCTGCATCACTTGTTAATTTCTGGAAAGCAAAGAAGAAAAACAAAGTTTGTGTTAAAGCAGGCGCTACACATCCTCCATGATTAGCCGTTGGATTGACATCAACTACAATTAAGTTAGTGGCCCCTCTGGCATTCATGGAGTCCCTAGCTATCACACTATTCATAAAAGGAACCTGATCATCTGCCATACAATAAAAGATTCTGGTGGGGGATTTAGGAGCCCATCTGAAAAGGTCGTTTTCTTTAAGAATAATGTTTGCAGGGTGATTAGGATTATTTTTGATGACATTATATACGCTGTCTTTGATCATTCGACCCCCTACCACCGCACCGGTATTGGTTTTGAGAAGTTGAGACAGGCTCACATTTAGTGTTGATAATGTGCTTGTCCCTTGATAATACTTTCTTATTTCGCCGACGTATTCAGCCTTAAATATATCTCCAAGGTCATTGTATATTGTACCATATGCTTCGTTAAATCCCATGATAGTATTTGGAACATACCCGGGATAACCATATTCAGTCTCACTGAGGATAAGGCCACGCATCACGCCGGACAGGCTATAAGGTCCTGATAGATGGGCAGCAGCAGTTACTTTAAGAGATGTAGGATTTTGTTCATAGCTTTTATGCAATGCCATGGATCCATACCCTCCCTGAGAATAACCTGTTATAAAAAGTTGATCATTCAGTGTAACACCGGAATCCTTTGCCCATTTTTCACAAGCTGTAACCATATTTCTGCCCGCTGAAGCTATAGTGGATTCATGTACATACGTCTGAAAACCTCTACCATCGCCCATACCTACGTAATCAGGTAATATAGCCACAAAACCTAATCCTGCCATCAAGAGACCTACCTGTCCTTCATCGCCTCCCGGAGAGTTCAACCTTGAAGGAACACAAGTCTTACAGTCAGATGTCCCATGCTGGTAGACTGCCCGTGGAAATTCCCATTTTAGGTCATCAGGCACTACAAGTAATCCCGACAAAGTATCTTTTTTACCTTTTGCATCAGGCGACGCATATCTTATTTTGTAATATTTCGCCCCAAACCTGATGAGAGGAAGTGCATATGCGGCCGTGATTTCCTGCTTTGTTCGACTCCCCAGCAACTGAGCAGATACAAAGTCCTGTGATTTTAACGTAGTATAGAGTAAAATAAAAGCCAAAAAAAATGTTGAAAAAAGTCTCATAGTGTTATGAATTATATAAAAGAAGATAATAAAAAAATGATTAAAAATACCAGAATTAATAAAAAGGTGTAAACATAAAAAAACTGCATTGGTTGAAACTCCTGAAAGGTTTGTCTCTTTAAGTGGAATTAATCATTCCCATGTAAACCGATTAACCCACCAATGCTAAATATTCGGCGGCATCCATAAGAGCGTCCACTTCACTCGGATTTGTAATTCTAATCTTCACGATCCACCCATCACCATAAGGATCTGTGTTGATCAGCCCAGGATTGTCGCCGTCAGCTTCATCCAGTTTGGGGTTGAATTCAAGGATTTCGCCGGAAACAGGCATAAAAAGATCAGATGTTGTTTTTACAGCTTCTACAGTTCCGAAAATCTCGTCTTTAGTTATGGTTTCACCTACGGTATCTACTTCTACATATACCAGATCACCCAATTCGTTTTGGGCAAAATCGGTTATGCCTATATACGCTTCATCTCCTTCCAGACGAATCCATTCATGTTCTTTAGTATATTTTAGTCTATCAGGAATATTCATTAAGGCTTTTTTTTATAAGATTGTTAAGAAATTGTAAGAAATTTTTTCAACCAGTCTGTGGTTACGGATTTTGGTCGCTCCAATGGTAAACCCAATGCTCTGTCCCAACACAACCCAGCACAAACACCCAGGGATCTTGAAACTCCAAAAAGTACAGTGTAATAATTATATTCAGTAAAACCATAATGTACCAGCAATGCACCTGAGTGTGCGTCGACGTTGGGCCAAGGGTTTTTCACTTTACCTAGCGAACCCAATACATCGGGTACTATCTCAAAAAGATCCCAAACGATCTGCACGATAGGATCGTCTTTGATATTTTCTTCGGCAAATCTTTTTTGTGCTATAAATCTCGGATCAGGCTGACGCAGTACCGCATGACCGTAGCCTGGTACCACCTTACCTTCAGCCAGTGTATCATTAATATATTTTCTGATTTGATCCTTTGATGGTGTCTTAGTTCCCAGCTCATCGATCATTTCAAATATCCATTTGATCACTTCCTGATTTGCCAGTCCGTGCAGAGGACCTGCCAGTGCATTCATGGATGCACTGAATGAATAGTACACATCACTAAGAGTAGATCCTACCAGATGCATGGTGTGGGCAGAAGCATTTCCACCTTCATGGTCAGCATGTATGGTCAGATATAGTCTCATGAGGGCATAAAAATCACTGTTGTCATAACCCAACATTTTGGCATAATTTCCACCCCAGTCCATATCAGGGCTTGATGCTATATGATGGCTATTATGGAAGGTACGTCGATAAATATAAGCAGCTATTTTAGGAAGCCTGGCTATCAGATTCATCGAATCTTCATACATAGCATCCCAATAGTCGTTTTTATTCATTCCATCTTCATAGCGTTGAGCAAAAATACTGTCAGCTTGCATAGCCAGTACTCCGATACTAAACTGTGTCATGGGATGTGTATCAGGTGGCAAGGCCTCAAGTGTATCAAATACATGTTTAGGTACATCACCTCGACGACTCCATTCTGCTGACAACCACCTCACATCTTCAATCGTGGGCATTTCGCCCACCATCATGAGCCAAAATAATCCTTCAGGTAGTGGTTCTTTTCCATTAGGTACTCTTGGTAGTAACTCTCTGAGTTGAGGTATATTATAGCCTCTGAACCGTATTCCTTCTTCAGGATCAAGTGATGAAGTATCCCAAAGCATACTTTTTACACTACGCATACCGCCGATCATCTGGTCAACAGTGACTTCGTCAAGCTTTTTTTCGCCGTGTTCTTTTAAAATGGTTTTGATATCAGCTTTGAGGGCAGCCGATTTCACAAAAAATTTTTCTTTAAGTGGGTCCATTATTAGGGATTGTTATAATCAAGAATGCAATAAAATGAATAATTAACAAATAACTTTGGTAAGGGATTTTAAAAATGTCGCTAAATTATAAATAAAAATATATTCAGTCTAAACTTAATGATCAAAATCATGAAATAAGATGGTTTAGATATTTTCAGATATTTTTTTTTCAAAATAATTAGCAGCTATGTTGATCCGGTCTGCACACTCAGACATGCCGATTAATGATATGGACTCCATGAGATCCGGTCCCTGCATAGACCCGGTTACCGCTACTCTCAGCAAAGGCATGATATCTCCCATTTTTAATGATTGTTCGGCAATATATCCTTTTATTTTGGTCTCAAAAGTTAATGACTCACTTTCCTTAAGCCATTGAGCTATTATATTCAGGTGTGATTTATATTCAGATTTATATTTTTTTGAGACTGTACCATCATCATATACAGAAGGAGCAATAAAGAAAAAACGGGCATTGGTTATGATTTCATCTGTTTTATGTACTCTCTCTTTCATCAGCCGACATACATCAGCCAGATATTCTACTGGTACGTGATATCCTTCTTCGATCGCTCTGTTTTGTATGAGATATGCTAATTTGAGATTGTCGCTTTCTATGATATAATGTTGATTAAACCACCTTGCCTTCTCTATATCAAATCGCGCCCCAGATTTGACTATTTTATCAAGGCTAAAGGCATCACAAAGTTCCGACAGTGTAAACATTTCCTGGTCATTTCCAGGGCTCCAACCCAATAAAGCCAGAAAATTCAAAATTGCTTCCGGCAGGTAACCATCTTCTTTAAATCCGGTGAAATTTTCTTCTTCATGATCGCTGTCCCACGAGAGCGGAAAGACTGGAAATCCAAATTTTGCTCCGTCGCGCTTACTGAGTTTTCCTTGCCCTGTTGGCTTGAGAATCAAGGGTAGATGAGAAAAAGATGGAGCTGTCCAATTCAAACACTTGTACATAAATACATGGTGTGCTGTGCTGGAGAGCCATTCTTCGCCTCTGATTACATGGGAGATTTCCATGAGGTGATCATCTACAATATTGGCCAGGTGGTATGTAGGCATTCCATCCCCTTTCAAGATTACCTTATCATCAAGTTCATTACTATCAAATGAGACGTGACCCCGGATTTCATCATCAAAAGAGATGGTCTCATCCAGGGGTATTTTTAATCTGACGGCTACATGAATATTTTTTTCTAGAAGTTCCTTTACCGTTTCTTCCGAAAGAGTGAGGCTGTTTTTCAAACTAAGCCTGCTTTTATTGTCATATTTGAAGGTAGGATTAGTCTCGCGCATTGCTTCCAACTCTTCGGGTGTATCAAATGCATAATAGGCTTGACCCTGCTGCAACAGACTATCAGCGTACTGGCGATATATGTCTTTCCGTTCCGACTGTCGATAGGGACCAAAAGATCCGCCAAATTCTGGACCTTCGTCCGGCAAAAGTCCAAACCATCTGAGAGAATCGATAATATATGGTTCTGCTCCTGATACATATCTCATCTGATCTGTGTCTTCTATACGTAGGATAAATGTACCATTGTATTTTTTGGCAAATAGGTAATTGTATAATGCAGTCCTAACCCCACCGATGTGAAGTGGACCCGTAGGGCTGGGAGCAAATCTTACTCTTACTCTAGTCATTCTATTGTTTAATATTATTTTCTGCACGATATTTGTTAATTAATTACAAATCAAGAAGTAATAAGCATCACAAAAAGGGCAAAAATCCGTTATATCAATTATATACTAAAAAATTAGTGTGCAAAATTAGTCTTTAAAGCTGAATACAACAAAATTATATTATGTACTTAGTAAAAACACCCCCGCTAATAAAAACAATATTTTCTGATTATGTCTGGAGCATGCCTACTGACAATAAGGAAATATTTCTGACATTTGATGATGGTCCTATTCCCGAGGTAACCCCGTGGGTACTCGATGTGTTGGCTGAATACCAGAGCAGAGCTACTTTCTTTTGTGTGGGCGAAAATGTAAAAAAGTACCCAATGATTTTCAATCGTATTTTAATAGAAGGCCACACCGTTGGAAATCATACTTTTAATCATATAAATGGATGGCTCACAGATAAAGAAACCTATCTCGAAAACGTGTCTTTATGTGACCAATATATACAATCTCCTTTGTTCAGGCCACCTTACGGAAAGATGCGGCCAGGTCAGGCATTGCACCTTAAATCTGACAAGAATATTATCATGTGGGATATCCTGAGTGGGGATTTTGATAAAAACATTTCGACAGAAACATGTCTGGATAATGTTATAAATAATTATGAACCCGGTTCCATTATCGTATTTCACGACAGTCTGAAAGCTGAAGAAAAACTCAGATTCGTGTTGCCAAAGTTTCTGAAACACCTTACAGAAAATGGGTTTACAGCGACCAATATTAGATCTGAGATCAATCATTTAGCAGAAGTTTAATTGATGCAGAGACATATTTTAAATATTTTTATTTTTATAATGATTCCTTTTTATTGTTTTTTGCAGGAAGAATGGAAACTGTACAAAGTGCAGGACAATGTAACATTATGGACTAAAAACCTAAAAGGCAGTAAGTTGCTCCAGTTCAAATTAGAAACCACAAGTAAAAATGATCTGGAAGACATGTATAATATTATCCTTGACATAGAAAATATGAATAAGTGGTATGATAAAGTGAAGAGTGTCAAACTACTCAAAAGAAATTCAGAATCAGAGGCCATTTACCTGCTTGAGTACGCTATACCACTGCCCTTTGAAAACCGGATTTCGACAGTAAAAGGTAACATGTTTTATGATCGGGAAAATGGAGTCCTTAAGGTAAATACTGAATACCATCCTTACGAGTTGCAAACAATAGCCAATAATAAAATGCCTATGATCAAATTACTTAAAAGTTCATGGGAAATTACGAATATTAAAGGTGGTGGTATTAAGATTATACATTCAGGATATATGGACCCCGGTGGCAATATTCCAATATGGCTGACCAATGAAGGTGTTACATCCGGTCCTTTCAAGACTATCAGAAATCTTAAAAAGCTATTGAAAGAATCATAATCCTTAAGTATTAAACAAAAATCGTGGCTACAGTACGATATTTTGAGTGATGAGAGTGACTCATTTTATATTGTAGTTCTTGTAAGAAAAGTCCAGACCCAGATACTTTTTAAAAAAATTCTTAATATGCTCCTTGAGCGATACTTTATTATGTGAAATATTGTAGGAAAACTTCCAGTTAAGCCTAAAAATTCTGCTCTTCATCACTTCCGGGTGACTGCCATTAAAATTTTCTAACCGGTCGATCTCGGAGTAATCAAACTCTTCAGCGTCCCGGACATTTTTTTTAACCCAATTGTCACTATGCCATAATTTTTGAAAATACTTTTGTTTTAATTGCATGTTTTGGGGCGGTTTTACCCAGCCATAATGATATACCCATGCATCAACAGGTTTGACATTGAGTACTTTATTAATACCTTTTCTGAAGCCCTGTGCATCTTTATAGGAGTAGATGTTTTTATTATTTCGAATGATCCTGATTTCATGTTTATACCATGCTGATGATGTAGCTACATAATCATACGATCCATAAAAATGTCTATAGTTAAAAAGAAGACCGTCCACACTTGATTCATTCAACCATCTATTCATCTCTGATTTGATGACTGGATGATATTTTTCATGTACCACTTCATCTCCCTGAATATAAAAACACCAGTCAGCTTTATCTGATATAGCCTGAAAGGCCTTATCAGTCTCCGCAGCAAGTACCTTGCCGCCTTCTCTGAGAGTATCATCCCATACAGTTTCGATGACTTTTATTTTGTCAGGGGCTATTTTTTTTATCAATTCTAAAGTGTCATCGTCAGAATTTCCAACAGCCACTACAAAATCATCACAAAGCGACAATATGGATAAAATGGCTTCGACTACAGGATAATCGTATCTGACGGCATTGCGAATAAAAGTAAAACCTGTTACATACATAAATTTGCAACACAATATAACTGTTTTTTGTTTCAAATGCTTCTTCAACAAAAAATATGAACTGGTCATTGATCAACAAGATATTAAACCTATTGCTTATCGTAATAATAGCAGGTTATGGGATAAAATACTTTTACCATCAGCCCAAGTTTGAAAGTGGCGAAAAAGCCAAAGACTTCACAGCGGTGCTTAGGTCGGGTGACAAATTTACGCTCTCTGATTTACGGGGTAAGTATGTTTTACTCGATTTTTGGGGTTCGTGGTGTGGTCCTTGTAGAAAAGAAAGTCCTGATCTGGTGTCACTATATTCTGAAATGAAAAAATTGACTTTCGTCAATGCCGGTGGTTTTGAGATCGTCGGTATCGCTATCGAAACCAAAAAAGAAAATTGGGAAAATGCTATATTAAAGGATGGATTGGATTGGTATTATCATATTGGTGAATTTGAAAAATTTTCCAGCCCCACAGCCAGTTTGTATGGCATCAGAGAGATTCCTACCAAGTATTTAATAAATCCTGAGGGGTTGATCATAATGGTAAATCCTGAAATAAAGGAGATTAGAAGGTATCTTTTGGAAAAGACTGAGAAATAAGTGCCATTTTTGCAGCATCAAATAGCTTTTTTACTGCCATTTTGACCCTAAATCCATTATGGCAATAAAATTGATAAGAAAGATATGATAAATAAAATAAAAGAATTTATGTCAAATCAGGTAGAAGAAACTTCTGCAAAGAAGGCAAAAAAGAAAAAGGAAGCCGAAGACCATGTTGAACTACTTCAACAAATAGAGACGTTGGAAACCGAGTTGGACGAATCTAAGGATAAATATATCAGATTGTTTGCGGAGTTTGACAATTTTAAGAAAAGAAGTATTAAAGAGCGTTTTGAACTTATGAAAACAGCTGCTCAGGAGACAATCACATCACTACTCCCGACACTGGACGATTTTGACAGAGCAAAAAAGAGTGCTGAAAGCGGTGCTGAAATATTTAGTGAAGGTGTACAATTGGTGTACCAAAAACTTTATTCTGTACTTGAGCACAAAGGGCTGAAAAGTATGGAATCTACTGGAGCTGATTTTGATCCTGAATGGCATGAAGCTATTACTGATATACCGGCACCGTCTGAAGAAATGAAAGGAAAAGTCATTGACACCATAGAAAAAGGGTATCTGCTTAATGACAAGATCATACGATATGCAAAAGTCGTTGTTGCTAAATAATCATAACGCATTATTACCCGGTTGGGTATCATTTTAAATTTAAGAATGAAACGGGATTATTACGAAATACTGGGTGTCGACAAAAGCTCAGATGAAGGCACCATCAAGAAAGCATACCGTAAAGTAGCCATGCAATATCATCCGGACAGAAACCCTGGTGATAAATCTGCTGAAGACAAATTTAAGGAAGCTGCTGAAGCTTATGAAGTGCTGAGCGATGGTAATAAAAAAGCCAGATACGACAGATATGGCCACGCCGGATTAGAAAATATGGGTGGTGGACATTCCGGTGGTGGAATGAATATGGATGATATATTTTCTCATTTTGGCGATGTTTTTGGAGAGAGCGGCAGTCCTTTTGAGAGTTTTTTTGGCGGTAATCAGGGTGGATCCCGCAGTCGCTCTGGTGGACAAAAGGGAAGTAACCTACGTATAAAAGTATCATTGACAATGGAAGAAATAGAAGCCGGAGTCACTAAAAAAATCAAGGTAAAAAAGCAGGTAACTTGTAAAACCTGTAGCGGATCAGGTGCCAAAGACAGAAACAGTGTCACATCATGCGGTACGTGCCAGGGATCTGGATACGTCCGACAGATCAAAAATACCTTTTTGGGTCAAATGCAAACTACTGTCGTATGTCCTAAATGTAATGGAGCAGGCAAAACCGTAACTGCAGCCTGTGTAACTTGTAGAGGAGATGGGCGCACTATGGATGAAGAACTTATAGAAATAGAAATACCTGCAGGAGTTCAGGATGGAATGCAGCTTTCGATGAGAGGAAAAGGCAATGCCGGTCAGGGTGGTGGCCCATCAGGAGACCTTCTTATCAATATAGAAGAGAAGCCTCATGAGCAGTTCAGCCGTGACAATATGAATATAGTGTATGATCTCTTCCTTAATTTTGCAGATGCTGCTTTGGGTACAAATGCAGAAGTGCCTACACTCTCTGGTAATGTAAAAGTAAAAATACCTGCGGGAACACAAGCCGGAAAGATATTCAGACTTAAGGGTAAGGGCTTACCTTCCCTGCAGCAATATGGTAAGGGGGATCAGTTGATCAATGTAAACATTTGGACACCTAAAATACTTACCGCAGAAGAGACCCATATGCTCGAAAAAATGAAAGAAATGCCCAATTTCAATCCCAAACCCAATAGTGGCGAAAAAGGATTTTTTGAGCGAATGAAAGAATATTTTAATTAAGAAGGCAGAAAAATCTCGTTTTGGCACGTAAAAAAAAATCTGTACCTGACCTACTGATCACAGGTATCGCTGATAAAGGCAAGGCAGTGGGACGTACCGATTCAGGTGAAGTGATTTTTGTGGATGGAGTTGTGCCCGGCGATGTGGTGGATGTACTGGTGATACGGAAGAAAAAATCAATGAGCGAAGCTGTAGTTACTGCTTTTAAAAAATACTCCGAAGACAGAGTATCACCAAAGTGCCTGCATTTTGGGGTTTGCGGAGGATGCAAATGGCAAAATCTGTCTTATGATGCACAACTCAAACATAAATTTCAAACTGTCAAAGACAGCATACGTCGTATAGCAAAGTTGGACGAAAATATTGTTCAACCCATCATAGGGTGTGAAAACAACTTATTGTACCGCAATAAACTAGAATATAGCTTTTCATCAAAAAGATGGCTTACAACAAAAGAAGCATCTTCAGATGAGGTAATAGATAGAAATGGAGCACTTGGCTTTCACAAAGCCGGCTATTTTGATAAGATTGTAGATATTGATCAGTGCCTCCTTCAGGATGATCTGACAAATAAGATTAGGAATTTTGTAAGACAATATGCTATTGAAAACTCCTACTCTTTTTATGATTTACGCGCACACGAAGGATTGCTGAGAAATATGATAGTGCGAAATACTACGGACGGGCAGTGGATGGTTGTGGTGATATTCGGACATAAAGATAAAAATAAAATTGCAGATTTGCTGAATGCTTTACTGGCCGGTTTTCCACAAATCGTGAGTCTTAATTATGTCATCAATGGAAAAGTAAATGATACTATTTCTGATCTTGATGTTGTGAATTTTTTTGGAAATCCGTATATAGTACAATCTTTAGGAGAGGTAAAATATAGAATAGGCCAGAAGTCATTTTTTCAAACGAATCCGACCCAAGCTGTCAGGCTTTTTGACATTGCTGCCCATTACGCGGAACTCACTTCCGAGGACAATGTATATGATCTTTATACCGGGCTTGGCAGTATTGCATTATATATATCCCATCTTGTAAGGCATGTCACTGGTATAGAAGAAATACCTGAAGCTATAGCCGACGCTAATCTTAATAAGGAGTTTAATGGTATAGCAAACGCTACTTTTTATACCGGAGATGTGAAGTTGCTATTAAATAGTGATTTTGTTCAAAAGCACGGGAAAGCTGATGTTATCATCACCGATCCGCCACGTGCCGGCATGCATGAAGATGTGATCAAAACATTGCTTACACTGGAAGTAAAAAGAATCGTTTATATAAGTTGCAACCCTGCGACCCAAGCAAGAGATTTGGCCTTACTTAGCGAAAAATATGATGTTGTCGCCATTCAGCCCGTAGATATGTTTCCGCACACGCACCACATCGAGAGTGTTGCCAAGTTAAAACTTAAAATTTCGCTATGAGTCAAATAGAAAAATTTCTCAAGCTCGAAAAAGAGTTGCAACCTTATAAAAAAATTCTTTCACAGGCTTCAGATGTGATATTGAATGAAAATGTATCAAAATACCCTATCTTTATTGTACATCAACAGGAGCTTGAAATGGGCGTATCTCTAATAGATGCAGGTTCAAAATTCAAATGGTCTGTCAATGCTTCCACACTGGAAGAGTTTGTGACCAAAGAGCTCATCTTTATGGAAAAAGCCCAGGATTTTATAACTACATTTAAAGATCCGGAAATACATCTTTGTCTATTTGTACTCAGTGAACTGGGAGCTCAGTTTATTTTTGTGCCTAGGGTATAGTGATTTCATTTATTTCAAATAAAATCATAAAATCTTTTTGGCACGTATTAAGATCTCTGAAGAATTCAAACTTTAGGTGACCAAATGAATCTGTAATTTTTAAAGAATGAATTACCATTTTTACTTCTCGTTATCTTATTTACCTTTGCACACGCTAAAATTAAATCATGTCCGCCGAAATCAGACACTTAGATCCATCAGCATTGTGGAATCATTTTGCAGATATTAATGCTATACCACGGGCTTCTAAAAAAGAAGATAAAATCATAGCCTATATGATGGAATTCGGGAGCAGCTTAGGTCTTGAAGCCCTTAAAGATACTTGTGGAAATGTCATCATACGCAAGCCTGCAACTGCGGGAATGGAAAGCCGAAAGCCCCTTGTTTTGCAATCTCATCTTGATATGGTGCACCAAAAAAATGCAGACTCTCCTTTTGATTTTGATCATCAGGGTATAGACATGTATGTAGATGACGGATGGGTAAAGGCACACGGCACCACCCTCGGAGCTGACAATGGCATAGGTGTATCAACTATTATGTCAATCCTTGCATCAAAAGATATCATTCACCCTGCCATTGAAGCCTTGTTTACCATAGATGAAGAGACAGGGATGACCGGTGCTATGGGGCTACAGGGTGGTCTGTTGAAAGGAGAAATTCTATTAAATTTTGATACTGAAGATGATACTGAAATAGATATAGGATGTGCTGGTGGAATGGATGTGACATCCGAAAGAAAATATCAGACAGAAACCATAGACAAAAATGTATATACAGGGTACAAAGTTTCTGTAACAGGCCTTCAGGGTGGTCATTCGGGCATAGATATTCATCGTGGTCGCGGCAATGCCAATAAAATCATGACGCGCTTATTATATAACGGGAATGATGAATATGGTCTACGCCTTACGACCTTTAGTGGTGGTAGTCTGCGCAATGCAATACCTCGGGAAAGCTATTCAGAGTTTTGTTTACCCGTATATAATGATGCTAAGTTTTTGAAAAATATAAAAAATCTGATCGCAGACATACAGAAGGAATTTCATAGTATTGATACTAATCTGGAAATAAACATCGATAGAATACCTTGTCCATCTGAATGTATGTCTGAGGTATCACAAAAGGCTATTTTACAGTCTTTGTATGCAGTGCATAATGGAGTTTTTCGTATGAGCCCGGATATTACAGGTCTGGTAGAAGCGTCAAATAATGTTGCAAAGGTAGAAATCAACGATGGTAATGCCAAAGTTTTATGTCTTACCAGATCATCCGTGGATTCTTCAAAACTTGATGTCGCCCAAGCTTTACAGGCAGTCTTTGAGGTGGCAGGATTTGAGGTAATATTTTCTGGTTCATATCCGGGTTGGACACCTAATGTTGATTCTCCCATACTAATAGTACTCACAGAATTATATGAAAAAATGTATGGCTCTAAAGCTAATATAGTTGCATGTCACGCAGGGCTTGAGTGTGGTATTTTAGGTAAAAACTATCCTGCTATGGATATGATATCCTACGGACCTACTATAAAAGGCGCACACTCCCCTGATGAAAAAGTAAATATAGCATCCGTGGAAAAATTCTGGAACTATACACTCGAAATATTAAAAAATATCCCTGTCAAAGATGCATAGATTTGGATTTATTCAAATCTATAAAAGATATTCAATACATAGAGTCGTGATCTCCGATATCTATCAGAATGATCTGATTTTCATGAATCATTAAGTCAATAATGATTCTGTATTTCATATTGAACTAGACTGAAAACAAATCCGAATGTCTTCTTTTAGTTTGTGTAATCGAAGAGATGGATGAAAAGGATTTGATTCAAGTAGTAATATAGTTTTAATATACCTTTGTCGTATTTCAGGGTGTTATCTTTTGAAAATAATTAGTTTTTTTTTATCACGAGCTGTAGAAACTATTTTTGGCATGCATTCTTTCTATTTTATTTCAGCCCATAATCTGTCTGTGTGTTCTTTGGCCGTTTCAATAGTATAATTCCCTTCTTCGATATCTTTTTTACACAGTATATACGCGACTTCAAGTTCTGCAAGTCTTATTTTGTCAAATTGTTCTACCGTCATCACTACATATTTAACTTTTCGTCTAACGGAGATGATAACTTCAGGCGTTTCTGAGAGTTGGTATTGAATAGCTTTTATGCCTTTGGTTTTTAGATCGTTGACAGTAATCATATGAAATCGTACTATTGATAGTGTGATTAATCATATTTACAAAAGTACGATTCTTCTATAAGAAAATAGAATTTCCCGCAATATTTGAACCCAGTGTTTTGAAGCCATTTTCGTGAATCAATCCGGGATTTAGAAAATTAAATAACCGGAAGTCAATACTAAACAAAAGAAATCCATCATATAGC
The DNA here is from genome assembly GCA_043748345.1 of Saprospiraceae bacterium. Taxonomy (GTDB): domain Bacteria; phylum Bacteroidota; class Bacteroidia; order Chitinophagales; family Saprospiraceae; genus OLB9. Next base: position 5,258 of record JAYTNJ010000101.1, on the reverse strand, counting down.
ATTTTTAAAACTGATGAAGTTTTTTAAAAATTTGTGGACCCTCTACCAACTATTTTGATACTAATAGCCGTCTATTATAACATCACTTCAACATTATAATTTTACAAATCATGAAAAATGTACTTTTTGGTCTTGTTAGTCTGGTATTAATAATATCCATTGCATCTTGCCTTGAGGATATATGTACGGAACAAAAGACATTTGTACAGTATACCCCTGTGTATCTCACAAAAGCCCAATTCCGGACTGATATAAAATCTGAGACAATCAGAAAACTCGAAAACCCAGGTAAGTTCTATTTCTTTAAAACTTTTCTTTTTATCAACGATCAGGGTAAAGGGATTCATGTATATGACCTCAAAAATGAAACACAACCATCAAAACTGGCCTTTTACAATATTCCCGGAAATTTTGACATTGCCATCAAAGGAAATATTTTATATGCTGACAATGTTATAGACCTTATTGCTCTAGATATCAACGATATCACGAATCCAAAACTTGTGAAAAGAATAGAAGACTTTAGGGGCCAATACACTAGTTATGACCCGATACAATATTTTGCCTATAGCGTAAAATCTAACCGTACTACAGTTCTGGATTGTAGTGATCAGAATTTTGGAGATCTTGTTTTTAGCAATTCCTCTGGCGTGTTTTTTGACAAGTCCGGAGCACCTACGAGTTCAGTGATAAGTAGCTCATCCAACACAGGGGTAGGAGGCTCTTTTGCCAGATTTACGGTGGTTAATGACTATCTGTATGTAGTGGATCAGGCAAGTCTGAAATCTTATCTGGTATCAAAACCTGAAAATCCGGTGTTGAAACACACCAATCAGTTGGGTTGGGGTATAGAGACGATTTTCCCTTACAAAGACAAGCTTTTTATAGGATCTAATGCTGGTATGTATATATTTGACAATAGCAGACCCGAAACTCCGGTCTTGCAGTCTGTTTTTGAGCACGCCCGCGCATGTGATCCGGTAGTAGTGAGTGGAAATACAGCTTATGTTACACTTCGTGATGGTAGTGAATGCCGGGGATATATAAATCAGCTGGATGTCATCGACATCACCAATGTACTAAACCCTAAACTTGTCAAATCTTATGCAATGAAGCATCCTCATGGTTTGTCTGTATCCGGATCAAATCTTTTCCTGGCAGAAGGTATTTATGGATTTAAAGTTCTCGATGTAACAGATGCACTGCAAGTATTTCAGATTGGTGCTGTCACAGGTAAACATAGCTATGATATGATTTCACTCAATAATGATATTTTGTTTATGATCGGGGACGATGGTTTTCATCTGTACAATGTATCAGATGCCCGCAAACCCAAATTGATCAGCACTATCAAAAAGAATGAATAATGCATAAAAATATAACACTGCTATTTGCCATCATGACTTTGGTGGCAAATGCTCAGGACGAGTCATTCAAAGACAAAATATATCTTAATAATGGAAGTGTGCTGAATGGAAAACTGATCAAATACAATATGGCAGATACCGTTTACTTTGCGATTTCTGATATTGAGATCATGCGTTTTCCAGGCAATATAGTAAAAAAAGTAAAAATGTCGTCCTCATCAACAAGTGAAGAAGAGTTTTTCAAATTTAGATATCCGACTTGGTATATCAGAACCCAGGTATCTATGCTGTACAGTAAATCCAATCAGGGGATGTCTCTGACCGTAAGCGGAGGGTATCAGTTCAATTACTGGCTGGCAGCGGGTATAGGCGCAGGTATTGACAATTACTACACTGCTGAAGGGCAAAATATCTACCCTGTATTCGGGGAGATAAGAGCTTCACTTTTTAAGAAAAATAAGACTCCGTATTTTGCTATGAGGACAGGTTATGGCTTCATTTCACCAGATGAAAAGTCAGGGCAGAGTTATGCCAAAGGAAGTTTTTTATTCAATCCTGTTTTTGGATACAGGATGGGTGGAGGTAGGCCAAATATCGACCTATTTGCTGGAGCTAGATTTCAATCTGCCAGATATACCACTAATGATAGTTGGAGCACATCCCAAAAAAATATTGATTTCAGGAGATATGATATAGGACTGGGTATGAATTTCTGATAATAGTTAAAACAAGGCAGTATAAACATGAAAAAGGCAGCCCCGAATCGAGCTGCCTTTTGATACTTTTATAAAAATGAAACTATATTATTTATGCCAGATCAAAACGATCAAGGTGCATGACCTTACTCCAGGCAGCAACAAAATCTTTTACGAATTGCTCCTGAGAATCTTCACACCCGTACACTTCAGCAATGGCTCTCAGCTCTGAATTCGACCCGAAAATGAGATCTACACGTGTTCCCGTCCACTTGAGTTCGCCTGTTGATCTATCATGACCTTCAAATATGTCCTGCGATTGTGAAGAAGCCTTCCAGGTGGTGGCCAAATCGAGTAAATTTACAAAAAAGTCATTGGTAAGAACCTCTGGTCGATGGGTAAATACTCCATGTGTATTCTGGCCAAAATTTGTGTTAAGTACCCGCATACCTCCGACTAGAACAGTCATCTCAGGTGCCGTCAGCGTCATAAGCTGTGACTTATCAACCAGCATTTCTTCAGCAGATGTTATGTGTTTAGGCTTATAATAGTTACGGAAACCATCTGCAGCAGGCTCTAGCACAGCAAATGATGCCACATCAGTTTGTTCCTGTGATGCATCAGCCCTTCCGGGAGTAAAAGGTACTTTCATATCGTATCCGGCATTCTTTCCAGCCTTCTCAACTCCGGAACATCCTGCCAGAATAATGAGGTCAGCGAGTGAAACTTTCTTACCGCCTGCTTGAGCATTATTAAACGATTTTTGGATACCTTCAAGCGTATCAAGTACTTTAGTAAGTTGAGCAGGATTGTTGACCTCCCAATACTTTTGCGGGGCAAGTCTTAAACGTGCGCCGTTTGCTCCACCTCGCTTATCAGAACCACGGAATGTAGAGGCTGAAGCCCAAGCAGTTGATACCAATTGAGATACAGTCAATCCTGAATCGAATATGGTTGACTTAAGCGCTGTGATATCATGATCGTCAATTAGTTGATGTGCGATAGCTGGAATAGGGTCTTGCCATATCAATACTTCTTTGGGCACTTCCGGCCCGAGATATCGTGCAATAGGACCCATATCGCGATGTGTAAGTTTATACCAAGCACGTGCAAATGCATCGGCAAAAACATCCGGGTTTTCATGAAATCTTCGTGAAATTTTTTCGTAAACAGGATCTAATCTCATCGCCAGATCTGTAGTAAGCATTATGGGCGCGTGACGCTTTGAAGGATCGTGCGCGTCCGGCACAGAATCGGCACCCATGCCATGTTTCGGTATCCATTGATGTGCACCTGCAGGGCTCTTGGTCAATTCCCATTCATAGCCGAACAGATTCCAAAAATAATTATTACTCCATTTTGTTGGCGTCGTTGTCCAAGCCCCTTCTAGACCGCTTGTAATTGTATCGGCACCTTTTCCGCTACCGAAAGTATTTTTCCAGCCGAGACCTTGCTCTTCTATACGTGCTGCTTCCGGTTCTAGTCCTACATACTTACCAGGATCCGCCGCCCCGTGGGTTTTTCCGAATGTATGCCCACCGGCGATAAGCGCGACGGTTTCTTCGTCATTCATAGCCATTCGACCAAAAGTCTCCCGAATATCACGCGCAGCTGCGAGTGGATCTGGGTTACCATTAGGACCCTCAGGGTTCACATAGATAAGCCCCATTTGCACAGCACCGAGCGGATTTTCCAGTTCGCGGTCACCTGTATAGCGATTGTCACCCAACCACTTACCTTCAGAACCCCAATATATATCTTCTGCAGGCTCCCAAACATCCTCTCGTCCGCCACCAAAACCAAAGGTAGCAAAGCCCATAGATTCAAGTGCACAATTGCCGGCAAGAATCATCAGGTCTGCCCATGAAATTTTCTTACCATATTTTTGTTTAATAGGCCAAAGCAGTAAACGGGCCTTGTCGAGGTTTGTATTATCAGGCCAGCTGTTAAGTGGAGCAAATCGTTGGGTACCGGATCCACCGCCCCCGCGACCGTCAGCAATACGGTAAGTACCCGCGCTGTGCCACGACATCCTAATAAAAAAGGGACCATAATACCCATAGTCAGCGGGCCACCAGTCCTGCGATGTAGTCATCAGATCGATAATGTCTTTTTTAAGGGCATCCAGATTAAGCGACTCAAACTCTTCGGCGTAGTTGAACGACTGTCCCATAGGATTTGATAGGTGCGAGTGTTGACGAAGGATGCTCAGTTTCAATTGATTTGGCCACCAAGTATGGTTTCTTGCACCGGCACCCGCACTTTGTTTGAGAGCACCACTTGAAAACGGACATTTGCTTTCACCATTTACATTTTGAGTGGCTGCACCCGGAGATGTGTTATTTTCCATTATTTATAATTTTATATCTATTTTAAAACCCAAATTTACGATCATTATTAGTAGAATTTTAATTATATCTCTTATATCCTTATAAACAATATCAATAATATGAGTTAAGGTTGCCATTTTTTAAATTTTCGAAAATTAGTGTGGATTTAAATCAATTAATTGACATACTGTGACAAGATTGACAAATTATGCTTATCGCTGAGTTCGGTAATAATAAAAACATATCTCTTTTTCCGGTAAACATGTAGCTTCATTTGTATATCTTATTAAAATCTTTTTGAATAGTCCGTGTAACTTCTTACTTTTAATGGTTATTAAAATCCGGAAGATGTATTTTTACCTTGCAACCTTAGGTATATTTTAAAAAAATGATAATATGAAAGTAGCAGTTATAATATTTGAAGAATTTGAAACACTTGATGTATTTGGACCGGTAGAGATATTTGGCAGATTGAAGGATAATTACCAAATTTCATTTTATTCGATGCGAGGTGGGCTTATAAAAAATAGTCATGGAGTAGCAATTCAAACTGAAAATATGGAAAAAATTATAGACGGAGCGGATATTTTTTTGATTCCAGGTGGATACGGAACAAGAATTGAAGTAAATAACAAATTGTTTATAGATAAGATAAGAGAGATTTCTATGTTGAGCAAGTTTGTTCTTACGGTTTGTACTGGAAGTGCGTTGCTTGCTAAAACAGGCCTTTTAGATAATAAAAAAGCTACTTCGAATAAAAAGGCTTTTGATTGGGTAATAACTCAAAGCACTATCGTCAATTGGGTCAGAAAATCCCGATGGACCAAAGATGGAAAGTTTTATACATCTGCCGGTGTGAGTGCCGG
>JAYTNJ010000100.1:0-8868 GCA_043748345.1 Saprospiraceae bacterium | reverse complement strand
TAGCCGCCAAAAAAGGGGATCAGTCTTTGATAGAAAAAGCAAAAGACATCACGCTCAGTACATTGGAATATGCCTGGGATAAAGAATATGGTGGTATTTATTATTTTCTGGACATTCAAGGGCACCCTACACAACAACTTGAGTGGGACCAAAAATTGTGGTGGGTACATGTAGAAACTTTGATTGCCCTCCTCAAAAGCTACCTCCACACCAAAGACGAACGATGCTGGCAATGGTTTGAAAAACTGCACGACTACACATGGTCACACTTTCCTGATCCGAAATATGGGGAATGGTACGGATATCTCAACAGGCAGGGACAACCATTACAATCACTGAAAGGTGGCAAATGGAAGGGTTGTTATCATGTACCTAGGGGCCTTTACCAATGCTGGAATACTTTGGAAAAAATTGGGTAGTGTTGAAATAAATTTACCATTAAGGACTGAAGGGACATGAAGACTTGAACTCCTTAACTATTCTTAACTTCTTCATGGTTCAAAAAAATAACCATTTAGTAATGAAAGGATATTAAGACTTGAACTCCTTCACTATTCTTAACTCCTTCATGGTTCAAAAAAAAATTAACCATTAAGGGATGAAGGGACATTAAGAAACGAAATTGTAATTTGATGTAAGAATATGACAAAAAAAATTATTACACAGTTATCTTATGAAATAGTAGGTTTAGCTATAAAAGTTCATAAAGAATTGGGTCCAGGTCTTTTGGAAAGTGTTTATGAAAAGTGTTTGAAGTACGAATTGCAGAAGAACGGTTATAAAGTAATGCAGCAGTTGCAAGTACCAATAATATATGATGATTTAAAAATGGATACCGATTTAAGATTAGATTTATTAGTTGAAGACTGCATTATTGTAGAATTAAAAGCTATAGAATTTGTTTTACCAATACATGAAGCTATCTTATTATCTTATATGAAGTTACTAAAAAAACCACAAGGTCTTCTTATCAATTTTCATACGGATAATATTTCAAAATCAATGAAACCCTTTGTCAATGAATATTTTAAGTCGCTCCCAGAAGAATAGTAATCAAAAAAAAATAACCATAAAGGAATGAAGGGTCATGAAGACTTGAACTCCTTAACTTTTCTTAACTCCTTCATGGTTCAAAAAAATAACTATAAAGGACTGAAAGGATATTAAGACTTGAACTCCTTCACTATTCTTAACTCCTTCATGGTTCAAAAAAAAAAATTAACCATTAAGGGATGAAGGGACATTAAGATTAGAAATCAGTAAATATTCTTAACTCCTTCATGGTTCAAAAAAAAAATTAACCATTAAGGGATGAAGGGACATTAAGATTAGAAATCAGTAAATATTCTTAACTCCTTCATGGTGCAAAAAATATCTGGTAAATCATTTTGCTATAAGTAGTAATGCATTGCTAACGGGTCTCTCTCCTTCATGATCCCATAATTTGTTGTCACAAGGCATATTGATTACGCCTTTTGTATCAAGATAGAAAGTGGTGGACCCGCCTCCATCAAGATTTAGACCATCCTTACATCCCAGCCATTGCAAGATCGTTGTAAGCTCGTGAAGAGAAAGCCCTTGCGCTAGTGCATTGCGTCCATCAGCGGTGATGAGAAGTGTTTCTTTTTCAGTGACACAAACACAGGTACGAGGGTGCCTGTTGTTATTGAATGGAGAGTCCAGCAGTTTTTCCTTTTGACTATCTTTTAATAATAGTGGACCACATTCCATCACATTTGGATAAGGTATTTGATCCTCCCATTTACCTGATGTTGGAGTTTGTCTCTTCAGGATGATAAATAAATTTTCGTCATAAGCAAATGCCCCTGATTGGTTTTGACCGTAAACTCCAGGGCCTTTATCTGTGGCAGAAGTATCGGTTACTACTCCTTCGATACGAATGAAATTGACTGAGCCGCCATTTTTCATATTAAAAAAAGATCCGTTGACTCCAGCAATTGCATTTGATTTGCGGGCAATATCACTGGTTTTGAGCAACTCTTTTCCAGCAGTTCCGATTTGCCATTTTATATTTTTACTTCCATTGTCCACAGAAATTATATGGATATTTTGATTGGTGCTAAATATTTGTTTTCGATCAAAATGAAAATGTTTATGTAACACACCTGGCAACAATGTATCCCTTTTCCACTCAGCAGTAACAAAATGTATTGAGTCAACTTCTGTCTCCTGAGAAAAAATCAAAGAGCTATAAAATAAAAAAATTATGAAGAGACAATATTTGAAGTTAATCATTTATTGTGTTTTTTAATGATGTCTTGAAAGGCTTTGTTTTTGCGAATACGCTCATAATAAAAGTAAGTCTCGCCTTTAATATCCAGACTCCTATTGTAAGCGAGTATTTGATCCAACGTTTCTGGTGAGATACTGTCTCCACTACCTATTCCTATCAATATTCCCGGGCTAAAAATAATTTCTTTGGATGCAAACTCCGCCATATGACCCAAATTCTGATCAAATACCGTCTTGTAATCAGTAAAACTTGTTCTGTACAATTGGGGATGAATATGATCCACTGCACCCCGTCTAAGCCACTCAGGCCAATCCTGAAGATAATTCTGAAGAGACCAGTTGAAAGGAGATGGTGACCACGAAACCATATATTTCCCGCTGGTAGACTTAATGTGTTTAAATATGTACTCACTAAAGTCAGAAAGTTTGTCAGCCCTCCATTTCAACCATTGAGCATCACTAAAATTTGAAGGTACATCTTTTCCGGTTTCTTTTTTGTAAAGCGACGTGACACTGGCGTTATATCCTCCATTTGAAGCCAATGCCGGTAGTCTGTCATCTCCCTGCACTCCTGAAATATCCGGGTACTTTTTAACCACTTCTACCATCATCTTTTTAATGAATTCCTGCACATCAGGGTTAAAAGCATCCAACCAATAGAAATTATTTTTTTCAGTAATCTTACCGCTGGCATCTCTGGACGCCCATTCTGGAAATTTGGCAATAATCGGACCACCAGAATTATCCCCATACACGGATGCAAAACCGTATTCAAACCAGGCCACTACCTTAATTCCCATCGGTTTAGCGACCGATATCAGCTCTTCCAACGGATCCCGATTACCAAAAACAGGATCTATATCCACGCCAAAATATTCTCTCATGACATCACTACGGTACTGTGTTTTCCCATTATTATATGTGACAACAAAAATGGTGTTTACACCGATTTCTTTACAAATATTGACACATTCTATTATATTCTCTTTGGAGGATAAAACATTACTTCCCACATTACTTACCCACACACCCCTGACCACTTCCCTTTTATAATCGGCAGTATTGTAGTTGCCGACTTTAACCTGATAATATAGGGTTAACTGGTCGTCATATTTAACGGTAAATGTCACTCCGCCACTATAATCTCTGGCTGTAGTGGGATCCGGATCTACTGATAATGGTTTGATATTATCAGGGAATTTGATCTGTAATTTGTATTTTGAACTAACTGCCTGATTTTGAGTTAGCCCAATAAAATCCTTACCTGATTTTGACAATTTTATCGCCGTTGGGTTTCCTGATTCAGTAAGCAGTAATATATTTTCTATAAGAAATTTATTTATGTCAATCGGCTTCTCTACTACAGTGACAATATATGATTTTGCGACATCATCTTTGTATAAGATATTAAATTGTACAGGATTTTTAAAATCGATCGGATTGCTGATATTTGGAGAAATAGATATAGGGCTAATTCCCGGAGGGAAATTAAACTTAATGATAAATTGATTACCGGCAATACCATCATTATCTACTTGTACATCAATCTTATTACTATTAATTTCATATTTTGTCCATAATACTTCATTTTTTATGGTGTAAATTTTGAGACTATCAATTTTATAATTTTGTTCATTAATATCAGGTGTCAATGATTTTCCACAACTTATAAAAGTGGTTAAACATAAGCTTGAAATAAATATTAGAGAATACACCATAAGTCTGAACATGTCTGATTTTTTTTAAGAATTAAAAATTTAATCCGTAAAATTACGTCATTTTAGGCAAATTTATTGACCAAATAATTGTCTTCAAGGATGGTAAAACCTGATTGACTTATATGGGTGTTATTTCCAACTGAAATGACCGGCATTTTTAAATTTTTTTAAAATATAGAAATATAAAATCTATTTAGGTGATTTTAATGAGGAAATACTTTTCTTTGGTGTGATATTAAAGAGCCATGTGCAGATTATTCATAATTATAGGGTTTTTACTATTGCAAATTAAGGTATTTGCACAAATTACTTTTTGTGGCATTAAGACATATCCACCACTTACTTTTTCTGATGGTGCCAGGCAAAAACTCGAAAAAGACCTGTCTGATGCAAGAGATATCTACCTGAAAGATATTAAAAATGCTGATGCTATCATTTGGTATGGCCGGAGACAAGCCTACCTTGGGCGATATGATGCTGCCATAGAAACATATTCCGATGGTATCCGCTTACACCCGAATGATGCCCGAATGTATAGGCATCGTGGACATCGATATCTGACGACAAGGTGTTACAACAAAGCCATAAATGATTTCAAAAAGGCTGCTGCGATTATCAAAAATAAAAAAGATGAAATCGAACCTGATGGCATGCCGAATGAAAAAAATATACCCACCAGTACTCTGCAATCAAATATCTGGTACCATCTCGGCTTAGCCTATTATTTGAAAAGAGATTTTAAAAGCGCCGAAAAAGCATACAAAGAATGTCTTAAAGTATCAACCAATCCGGATATGTATGTGGCTACAGCCAACTGGTATTATATCACATTACTTGAACAAAAAAAAACAAAAGAAGCTGAAGCCATACTAAATACAATCAGTGAAGATATGCTATTGATAGAAAATGAAGGATATCTGACCATATTATTGTTGTACAAAAACAAAGCAGACGCGGATCAGCTCAGGCTTAATTTGCTATCTGAAACTCAGACAATCAATAATACCACTATTGGTTTTGGTTTGGGGAATTATTACAGACTTACGGGAGAGAAACAAAAAGCTAAAGAAGTATTGCAAAAAGTTACGGAAAGTATTCAATGGGGTAGTTTTGCCTTTATGGCCGCGGAGTTATGGTCAGAATAATTATTAATTTTAATCAAATCAAATCAAAATGTCAACAAAAAACAATCTTCTTTTATGGTCACTAACAGCTGCTATGGCTGGTTTTTTATTTGGATTTGATACTGTGTGTATATCAGGTGCTGATAAAGCATTGCAGGAACTCTGGCCAAGGGGCGAAGTTTTCCATGGTTGGGTCATCATGTCATCAGCCCTTTGGGGTACAGTGGTTGGTGCTATGTTCGGAGGTATTCCTACTGATAAATATGGCAGAAGGTTGACTCTAATTGTCATCGGACTTTTGTATTTTGTGTCTGCAGTGGGATCAGGACTTGCCACCGGGCCATGGATGTTTGCTATTTTCAGATTTATAGGCGGCCTAGGTGTAGGGGCTTCCACAGTAGCAGCACCTATTTTTATCTCAGAAATAGCGCCTGCCAAAGATAGAGGCAGACTGGTTGCTCTTTATCAGTTCAATCTGGTGTTGGGTATCCTTATCGCTTTTTTATCTAATTATTTACTTCGTGATTTTGGTTCTGAGCCATGGAGGTGGATGATAGGAATCGAAGCAGTACCTGCTTTAATATATTTTTTACTAGTGTTCATAATACCCGAGAGTCCAAGATGGTTAGTTACTGTCAAAGGAAATATAGCAGCTGCTATACCGACGCTCAAAGTCATGGATCCTGACACACCTGTTGAGGAACAGATAAGGCAGATACAGGCAGATCACGTAAATGTAGAATCATCTGAAACCATCTGGGATCCTAAATATCGCTTTCCTCTTATGCTTGCTTTTTTTATTTCCTTTTTCAATCAGTTTTCGGGTATCAATGCCTTTTTGTATTACGCTCCCAGGATATTTGAGATTGCCGGTCTTGAGGCGAGTAGTGCCCTGCTCAGCAGTGTGGGCGTTGGAGTGACTAACCTTATTTTTACCTATGTAGGTCTAATGCTTATAGACAGGCTCGGCAGGAGACAGTTGATGTTTATAGGTTCAGTAGGTTATATCATCTCACTATCTCTGGTATCTATGGCCTTTTTTATGGGATTAAAAGGAATGGCTGTACCGATTTTCCTTTTTATGTTTATTGCCTCACATGCTATAGGACAAGGAGCCATTATCTGGGTATTTATTTCTGAAATTTTTCCCAACCATCTGAGAGGGAAAGGAACCTCATTTGGCACTTCGGTTCACTGGGTTTTTGCTGCTATCATACCAGCTATGGTGCCATGGTTATTTAAAGTAATCGGTCCAGGTACTGTATTTGCGGTATTTGCGACGATGATGGTAGGCCAGTTGATCTTTACATGGAAGATGATGCCGGAGACAAAAGGGGTTAGTTTGGAAGATTTGGAGAAAAAACTTAGAAGGATATAAATGTGTATATGATAGCAAGTCGAAATGAAAGTCTGGATGCTCTCCGTGGACTCGCTATACTGGGAATGGTATTGAGTGGGAGCTTAGCTCACAGTGATGTTATGCCGGCTTGGATGTTTCATGCTCAGGTGCCACCACCATTATTTAAATTTATGCCTGAAATACCAGGTATCACTTGGGTGGATTTGGTTTTTCCTTTTTTTCTTTTTGCTATGGGTGCCGCTATGCCACTGGCATTGCATAAATACATCCGTTCAAATGAGGGAAATTTCCATATATTCAGAATTGCATTTCAGAGATTTTTACTATTGACATTTTTTGCGCTGTTTTCTCATCAGATGAAAGCCTGGGTACTTGCAGAAAATCCCGACGTGACAGAAGACATCCTTTCCATGGTATCTTTCGGTCTTTTGTTTATAGTCTTTTATGATTTTAGAAATGAAAAACAAAAAAATTATTTTGGAATTATCAAAGCTGCTGCCCTTATCACATCGATTCTTTTGATGTATTTCTGGCACCATTCCAAAAATGGATTTGATCTGTACAAAAGTGATATTATCATCATGCTTTTGGGCAATATGGCACTTTTTGGGACATTGATTTATTATTTTACCCATGACAAACCATTACTCAGGATAGGCATCTTGCCGATCATCTTTGCCATATTTGTTGCAGCTAAGGAACCGGGAGCAAGCTATACCAAAGATATCTTTAATCTGGATCAGTTTTTTGGATTTAAGTTTGATTGGGTATATAAATTTTATTTCCTTAAGTATCTTTTTATCGTCCTACCTGGTACTTTTGCCGGTGAATGGATGCTCAGGTATGCTGGAAAGAAGCAGGAAATTCAACATAGAACAAAATCAGCTTTAGCACTATTGGCGTTATCACTGATCATCTTCAATCTTTTCGGACTTTATTCCAGAGATCTTTCAATAAATGTTATTGTGAGCATTATGCTTTGCGGCCTGGCAATGTTTATCCTAAAAAAAGAAAATATTGGTGGAAGCAATATGTGGTTTGTGCAGGCAGGAAGTTATCTCTTGATCCTCGGTTTATTTCTGGAGGCGTATGAAGGGGGTATAAAAAAAGATGTCTCTACTTATAGTTATTACTTTGTCACCAGTGGGCTAGCTTTCTTTAGCTTGGTGCTTTTAAATATGATCTCCTCGATGAACTTTATGCAAAAAGTCACTCAGTTTATGGTACTTAACGGTAAAAATCCAATGGTAGCTTACGTTGCAGGCAGTTTGATATTAATGCCTTTGATGAGTATGACTGGTCTCCTGCCGATATGGGAATCGATGAATGAAAACGCTTTTATGGGAACAATGAAAGGAGTCATTTACACTGGAATAGTGGCCTTAATTACTATATTTTTTGTCAGACAAAAATGGTTTTGGAAGACATGATAAACAACTATTTCTTTCTGTATATGAAACAATGCACACTATTCGTTATCACTCTTTTTTCTGAGATTTAGAATGTTGATTGCTCCTTTTATAGTCCACCTTTACCCTAGTATTTATATAAAACGTGTACTATGATTTATCTATATTTCCCCGTGTATTCTTGACTTTCCATGGATTACCTGTGGTGTGCCATTGACACACCACAGTATCACTAATGTATATTATTCCTCTTCTAAAACAGCCTTGGTTTCAAGGGCTTTATTTTCTACAACCAGGCGAGCTGCTCCGGCTTTTTGTACGATTACAGCTTTACCCAATTCAGAAAGATTCTTGCTGTCATAGATTTTCATTGCAGTCGATACATCTATTGCTTGTCTGGTTTGCTCATCGAGGTCAAAAGTCAATGTAATGAAGTTTAGACTCACTCCAAGCGGTGCCAATACCTTATTGGAAGCTTCCAGTAGCCTGTTTTCTATTTCTGATTGGTCAAGTTCGACTATGTCTTCATTGATAAATAAAGATTTGCTTACATCCTTGACCCGCTTATCAATGACCATATTTTCCGCTCCTTCAAAAGCTGATGGGTCCAAGGCTGATCCACTATCGGCATTGGCATTGGCTTTGCCTAAAAATTTTGCCTGTTTGATAAATTCCAAAGGATCGGTTATGGAATAATCATAATCTATGTGAACGTATGCTCGTACCCTGTCCTTCAGGTTTGTTATGAATCTGCTGTCGCCTTGCATCGGAAAATTAGGAATAACTACCTTCATATAACATGGATTGGCAACACCTTTGGGAACAGCATCTCCCGCATTTATTTTTTTCCAAGTCATACCGCAATCTGAAGATACGACGACCTGCTGATTGGACTTCGCGTAATTACAGGAAGAAATCAGGAATACTACATTTAAAAACAAGATCGAAAAAATGATTTTTTTGAATTTCATGATGTTATTATGGATTTGTAAAAATAACATAGG
>JAYTNJ010000099.1:0-2205 GCA_043748345.1 Saprospiraceae bacterium | reverse complement strand
TCAATTTCCTGGCCTGTTTTACGTTGATAATAGGCAATATTGCCTTTAGCTTTTAATTGTAAGGCAATCATATTTTCAAATACCTGTCCACTACTTACTTGTGCTAAAATTTGAAGTATTCCAGTATCAGCAAAATACAATTTAGATTGCCCTGATATTTCTTTGTCCTTGTTTCTGGTAAATGGCGGCACTTTATGAATAAAATACGTGTATTCTAAAAGCTCCAGGTAGTCACTAATTTTGTTTCTATTTATTCCGGAAATACTACTTAGCTTACTAATATCTAGTTTACTACCTACTCTTGAAGCCAACAATTGTATCAATTTATACAACTCATTGCTCATTTTAAAATCAGATAATAGTTTAATATCCAGCTCTATATATGCATTGATAACATCTTTTAAATAGACTATTTTATCTTCGTTGGTCTCGGCTAACACTACTTCCGGAAAGCCACCGAACTGAATAAATTCTTCATAATAATGTTTGTATTTCAGATAAATAAAGGAATTATAAGCTGTCTCAGTCAAAGCCAAAACCTCCAACTCTGGCAGTTGTTTGAAAACTAAAAACTCTTGAAATGTAAGTGGGTACATTTCAAAAATTCGTTTTCTACCTGCTAAGCTTTCAGAAAAGTGATTTTTTAAATAATAGGAGCTGGAACCCGTAAGCAAAAACTTAATGCCATAAGTATCATATAAGTATTTTATTACATTTACCGATGATGGTACTAACTGAATTTCATCTAAAGCAATGATGCATGGTTTATTGAAGTTAATACCTAAACTTTTCAAACCTGCTTCTATTGTGGCATAAGCGCTTTCAGAAAACAAAACTCTATTTTCAATCTTTTCCAGATCAATATAGGTTTTATTGCTATGCTCGATTTGGGAAAGTAAATACTTCAATGCCGTTGACTTTCCCACTCGTCGCAAGCCCGTAATTACTGTTATTTGTGGCCTAGCTAAATGCTTTAATAACTCCTTGAATATTATTCTATTGTGCATATAGTATTATTTATTGTACAAATATAATGCAAATAGTAATACTATTTGTAATTATTTAACTTAATTTGTAATTTTTCAAAACAGTGCAGTAAAACTACAGCAAGCCAATAGAATTGGAAAGCCCAAAATGGATCAATCAGAAACATGATAATATCCAATTTGAATCAAGTCAGAAATGGAATAGTGCAAGAACCTGAAGAATATGCATATAGCAGTGCTGGTACTTAGTGTCCGCAAGAAAACTCATGTGTTTGATAAGAAATCGTCAAATACAAGGTCTCGAAATCTTAAAAATCAGGAGTTTACTACGGTAAATGACTGGCTTTTGAGATGAGAGTAACGTAGTAGTTGGCGTTTTCTTGCAAACACTACTTATCTTAGGAAGTCTGGTTATTTAGTAATTGAGAAGATCAAACCTGACAATATTGCAGGATATGTTTATTAACAAGGAGTAAATGAATTATAAATTCTTAAAATACAGGATCGCTGTTGCAAATTTATGACTTGATTTTCGTAACTGCGGCCATCGAGGCTTATTTTTTAGTTTTTCGACCATAATGTTTGACTTTTTTATTTTGACATTTGGCACATGAATGTAAGATTACTTATTATCTTGCCTTAAAATTACTATTTCAGCAAAATAAATTTCATAAATGTTTCAATCCCGCCAACTCGCCGCCATCATGTTTACCGATATTGTCGGGTTTACTGCTTTGATGGGCAGTGATGAAAAGAAAACTTTTGACATCCTGGAGAAAAACAGGCTGATCCATAAACCCATCATCGATTCATATAATGGTCGTTGGATCAAAGAGCTGGGCGATGGTGTCATGGCCAGTTTTAGTCTTTTATCGGATGCGGTCCATGCAGCCATTAAATAATGGAGACCTGCAATGCCGCCAATGAATACCAGCTTTGTATAGGCATACATCTGGCAGAAGTGGTCTTTGAAAATGATGATGTGTTTGGTGATGGTGTTAACATCGCAGCCCGTATTCAGTCTGCGGCAGCTCCCGGTTGTATTTTTATTTCTGAATCTGTGCACCGTAGTATCTCAAACAATACAGATATTACAACCCGGTTTGCCAAAGAAGCCATCCTGAAAAATGTCAAAGAGCCAATCAGAATGTATGAAGTGCTCTTGCCTGGTAGTGAGATCGTAACTCAAAAAGAAGCAACCCCTGTTAATACTAACCAA
>JAYTNJ010000098.1:0-10595 GCA_043748345.1 Saprospiraceae bacterium | reverse complement strand
GTCGAACTTATACTGATTTTAGTTATCCATATATTCAGATATTTGGAGCGATCCCAAGGATCTACTCCACCTAAGGATGATTTTTTAAGACTTATATCTGTTTCCCAATTGGCTCTTGTGCTCGCTTTTCTGGTTATTCCGGATGTAGGAAATCCACTTGGGTCACGCCTTGCCAGACAAAACTGTACTTCAGCATTAGCAACCATTCCACTAAATACACCCAAAGGATAATTTATTGAATTAAGGTTGGCTCCTGTAATCTCGCTATTAGTTGCACTAAAATCCTGATTAAGGATGTCTATTTGGCTCTGAATCTGCTCATCGGATATATTTTGAACAGGAAAAGACTGGTCGTAGATTATATGTACTACTACAGGTATAGTAATGAATGTTCTTAACCCAGCTCCTTTAGGGTTCTTCCTTACAAAATCAATTGTGTGTTTTTCAATCTCATCCATTTTTTTAATAAGTGAAGGATCAGATCTCATCTGCCCCATTAAGATGTCATCTGTTGCACAGGTCCTGATTAATGCCTGACTGTAAGTATTTGAATTGAGAAAGATTAGAATGACTGTTACGTTGTATAAAAATACTTTCATATTATTAAATTGAAAAAAATTATGAAAATAATTACACCTGAAGATTACAGTAGCTTAATTCTATCGCAAAGATAAGTATAGGTTAATCTATTTACTACCTTATTCTGAATAAACCATAGAGCAAAATATAAATTTGCTACCTATTTTACATTAACATCTTTATATATAAAAAAACCGGAAAACATATAAGGGTACGTTTACCGGCTATAAATATTGAGGTAAAATGAAAGATTATCTGTTATCTCCCACTACCATTTTTTGAGAATATGTATCTTCACCAGATGTAAAACTGATCATATAGATTCCCGATTTATATTGCGAAATATCCATATTAAATGTTTTCAGTGATTTATCACCTCTTATTTTTTCAGAAGATACCACTTTGCCGGTTACATCATACACTGACAAAATACCTTCCTTTTTATCACCAAAAGGTACAACTAATGTAACTTCTTCATTAGCTGGATTTGGAAATACAAGGAATTCTTTGCTAACTTGTTCCAGTTCTTCTTCGATCTCAATTGTCCCTTCCCTAAAATTAGTTGCACTGGTCTGAACACGTAAATTATAACATTGGAAGTTATCAAAAGCCCCTCCTACTCCATATACCTGCACATAGTAGGTAGTATTACTAAGTGTGTTATTGTATTTGATTAACTCACTTGTAGTTCCGGTATTTTGGGATATACCTACCTGGGTGCTGGTACCTCTGAATAGTTTAACATCAAAATTCGACGGTAAGTTTGTTAGATCTACACGTATGTTTTTATTAGTTTTAGAGTTTGCAAATTTAAACCAATCAACATCAGTTGATGTGCTAATAGTTGCACTTATTGTCGCACCTACTGTGATACTTTTGGCAGTGCCGGATGTATTATTGGTTTCAAAAGCGTCATTACATGGTGCGGGTGGAAAAGCAGTGCTGAATGCCCCAATGCTATATCCACAACTGGATGAACCACTACAGTTGGTTTTTATTCTGAAATTATAAAATGTACCATTTGAAAGACCTGTTAGTGTATAAGATGTACCTACCACATCAGGACTGACTACTGTCCATATAGAAGAAAAATCTGGTTTGTATTCTATAGTATAATTCAATGCATTAGCTACTATATTCCAGTTGGCAGTAGTACTTGTTTGGGTTATATTAGTAAAACTAAGTCCGGTTGGTGCATCGCACACACTGGCTTGACCCGGAGGTAAACACCCGGGGGAGCACAATAAACTGGCTCTCGCTCCGCCGCTGCCTAAAACAGCTTGCATTCTTGCTTTTTGACCTGCAGAAAACATGTACATACACGCATCATTGGTGTAATCCATATAATTCATGGTCATTTCAACCGGTGTTCCTGAGCATGTGCTTAAATGAGGGTAAGCAGGACATCCACCATTAGATGTGTTGTGAACTGGTGTGTCAGTAACCAGGTCGCTACCACAAGTAGCATCACCCCAAATATGCCTAAGATTAAGCCAGTGACCAATCTCATGGGTGGCAGTCCTACCTTTGTTGTAAGGAGCAACAGCTGTGCCTATAGTACCTGTAAACCTATAATCCAAAACGATACCATCTGTTGCCGCTGCACCGCCAGGGAACTGGGCATAACCCAGGATTACGTTTGTATTACTTTGGCTGATTCTGCATACCCAAATGTTCAGGTAACTGGAGGTATTCCATGGATCTGTGCCACCATTTGCCAATCTCTTAACATTATCAGTAGTCCCCCAATAAGTGACTGGAGAAGATTTCCTGGTAATACCTGTTGTCGCATTTCCATTTGGATCTCTTTGAGCAAGACAAAACTGAATCTCGACATCTGCAGCAACACCTGCGAAAAGAGGGGGTGTATTTACGACGTCCGGATTCAATTTCCTGAAATCCTGATTCAGAACATCGATCTGAGATTGAATCTGCGCATCAGTGATGTTTTGTGCAGGAACTGCCTGATCATAAACGATGTGAAAAACTACAGGAATTGTAATAATACTCCTCTGACTGAGCCCTTTAGGGTTCTTTTTAACAAACTCAATAGTTTGCCTTTCAATCTCTTCCATATTTTTAAGTATGAAAGGATTAGCTTTTACCTGGCGATCGAGTACATCCATTGTACCGCAATTCCGTTCCTGGCTTTGTAGACTTGAAGAAAATAAAAGGGTGAGGCTCACCCACATGTAAAGGATTAATTTCATTTTTTCATGAATTTAAATATTAAAAAAAGTTATACCTAACTTATCCTTTACAACGGGTGATAGTGCAAATATATATCAGACTTTAGTATCTACAAAATTATATTAGAAAATATTTAATATTAAAATTAAATTCTTTCCATTTTGCAATACATTATTACCTGAAACAATATTAAAAAGACAAAATCAATGCCACAATCAGAATGAATGATATACATAAAAGAGTTATTAGCTCATATATTATATATTTATAATTGATAAATATTTATTTATCAATATAGTATTTTGAAGAATTGAAATATCCTCCACTCAATAATATTTTAAATTATTTGTAATTGATGTGCTTATAAAATATTGCAAAGATCATCACAAAGTAATAAAAGGCTTCAAAAAGGTGAAAGCGCATTGTACAGTTTGTGTTTGATAGTAAATAGTTTTCTTGATTATAAAATGTAGAATCAGTTTTCTTTCCGACAGATTTGTCAATTGATTATTCTACTTTCCTTTGCCCTGAATCAATACCATGATAGTATAAAATAGGATCTTTATATCCAGGCTCAATGACATATTCTCAATATAAAGGATATCAAATTTTAATCTTTGAAGCATTTGATCAATATTGGATGCGTAACCATATTTGACCTGACCCCATGAAGTAATGCCTGGTCTTACCTTTAGTAGATGTCTGTAATGGGGTGCTTGTATGGAAATTTCTTCTATATAATATCTTCTTTCAGGTCTTGGCCCTACTATTGACATATCTCCAATTAGGACATTTATAAACTGTGGAATTTCATCTAATCTCCATTTCCGCATAACTTTACCCCATGGGGTCACTCTTTCGTCGTGATCATTGGATAGTTGTGGTCCATCCTTCTCTGCTTCCTCATACATAGACCTGAATTTAATGATATTAAAAGGTTTTCCATTCAACCCTATTCGTTCCTGTTTGTAAAATACAGGGCCTGGAGAAGATGTTTTTACCTTTATAACTGTGTATATAATAAAGGGAAATAAAATTATGATGGCCAAAACGCTTATTCCGTAATCCATGACCCGTTTAATGACTTTTTGCCAGTTGGGCATTAGTTCCTGATCAATTTCAATCAACACTGCACCGTATATGTGATTCATTTTGACAGTACCTACCATGATATCATAAGTATCCGGAATTACTTTGATAAGAATCCTATCCGAAAAATCAAATAATACATCAAGTATGATTTTCAGCTTGTTATGTTCTGATGTTTCTACTGCGATGATTACTTCTTCTATTCTTTTATTGATTAATACTTCCTTCAGGTCATTGATTTTGCCTAATTTGGGGAGATACTTTTCAAGGAAATTTTTACTCTTTCCATTGCTATCAATAAAACCAACAAAATTGTGTCCAAGGCTGTAAGGTCGCGAGATTACTTCCTGATATAAATCCACAGCATTCTTATCACCACCTATG
Source organism: Saprospiraceae bacterium (assembly GCA_043748345.1). Classification (GTDB taxonomy): domain Bacteria; phylum Bacteroidota; class Bacteroidia; order Chitinophagales; family Saprospiraceae; genus OLB9. The sequence goes on along the minus strand of JAYTNJ010000098.1, from coordinate 6,353 downwards.
ACTAAAGTATTGTAACTGACCCTACCCGTTTTTAATCGGTTGCTGGCTTCAGTTAGAATTATCATTCTAAAAGTGGAAGTCAACATAAAGTGGATACAAAACAAAGTTATAAACAGTGACAAATGTGATATATAAATCAGAACACTATCATCCAGTAAGACAGTAAAAAACAATAACAACACACCAATAAATGTAGTAAAAAAGGTCCCTTTAATTGTCTCAAGTCTGGAATAACGATAAATATCCCTATATTTATCAAAAATAGAATATAAAGTCATCCAGATAAGCGGAATGATCAGAAGGCCCTGCCATAATTTTGAATCTTCAATTATTTGATTAAAGACGATTTCTGGAAATTCTATTTTTTTTCTACAAATAAAAAAAATAAACCATGCTATCAAAGCCGAAAAATAATCTCCTGCCCGATAGATCAACAATTCTGTTTTTCTTTGTTCCTGCATCTGAGAATTTAAAAATGAAGATGTTTCACATTGTCAATATAAATTTTGGATTCTAGGCTATTTCCTGTTTTATTAGCTCCTAAAACAATAAAATATTCATCATAATCACTGGAAGAAAGTTTATCGGTAAGATCGACATAAATTTTATTCCAATTTTCTTTGCCGGGGATATAGATAACATATTCTATCCGCGTAATGTTATTTATATTTTTTGCGATGCCTATTGCTATTTCGCCTTCACCTTTATAATCCAATTCAACATAACTCTGACCTCTGCTATTATCGCCCCTCTTTATCTTATTAATACAACCTATTTCCATAATTCTGTTAGAACTGGTTAAAGTTATAACTGCAGATTTATAACCAATAGAAGAAATCTGATTTGAAATGTCAAAATACGGTTCAGGTTTTCCATCGAGGTCGATTGTAAAACATGAGCCTGCCTCAAAACTCTCATTTACAGGAATTTTGGCATTCGCAATATATTGAAATTCCAGTGGAATACTGATTACTTCATTTTCTTTTGGGTTAATCGTCGCGATTATAGATTTATAAAATGGATAAAATACCGGGGTTTCATTCATCCCATTGTTTCTTATTCCAGCCAGAATTGTGATTTCGATTGAGTTTCCTGAAAAAAACACAGGCACTTTTGCAGGCAGTGGAAAAACACCCAGTATCTGACCATCCGCAAATACCCATACCTCATTAATTTTATGTGTATCAAATGCATTTGCCACAGGCTGTCGGACCGATGGGCTCTTTAAATCAATATAAAAAGGAATAGGCAACTCATTTTCCAAGAGGCTACATGAAAAACTACAAATAACCAATGTAAAAAAAAATAGAAAATTTCTTTTACTCATTATTGTTTTTCATTTTTTCTTCAATCAGGTGCGCAAGCTGTAAGGCTTTAAAGCCGTCCTCAATGGTAACACTCACTGGCTGATTATTTGCAACAGATTCATAAAAGTCATTGAGTTCTTCTTCTATTGCATTATTTTGCATTATAGCAGGAGACTCTATTGATATACGTTTTTTTCCATCATTTGTATTGATTGTCATTCCAACAAAATCGTCTGATCCATCATCCTCATAAATTTTGATAACTTGAGCTTCCTTTTCAAGAAAATCAAGACTTATATAAGCATCAGACTGAAACAACCTGATTTTTCGCATATTTTTCATACTAATGCGGCTGGCTGTAAGGTTTGCTACTGCCCCACCCTCAAACTCTATTCTCGCGTTACATATATCTGGTGTCTTACTGACTATACAAATTCCAGTAGCTCTTACGTCTTTTATTTTTGCCTTTATCAGACTTAATACTATATCGATATCATGAATCATCAGATCCAACACTACAGATACGTCTGTACCTCTGGGATTAAAAACCGCAAGTCTGTGCGCTTCTATAAATCCAGGGTGAAAATTCACATCCTTCAGTGATCTGATAGCCGGATTATATCTTTCTACATGACCAACCTGAACTTTTACATTGTTTTTTAATGCTAAATGCACCAATTCTTCTGCTTGAATCAATGACTCCGTCAAGGGCTTTTCGATAAAAACGTGTTTGCCGTCTTCTATGGCCTTTTTGGCGATTTCATAATGATAAATAGTAGGGGATACAACATCTATACAGTCTACCTGACTTAGCATTTCTTCAAAAGAATCAAAACCTGTTATCCCAAAAGATGTAGTCACGGTATCTCGGGTATTTTTATCATTATCATAAAATCCAACAAGCTCAAATTTAGTATTTTGTAAACACTTTAAGTGAATTTTGCCCAAATGCCCTACTCCAACCAGACCAATTTTCAAAATAATGTATTAAATATTTTTTAAAATGAATCCCATAATTGTAATTAGTATTACAAGAATAACAGCTATAGAAATTGATTTTTTTATATGTCCGGAAAAACCTAAAATTTCTTTTGCAAAATTAGGGTATTTATTGATTACCTCATTTCGCATTTTAGTGTCATTGAATATATGAGAGGAGTCAAACTCGACACTGTTTTGAACCAAAACCTTATATAGCTTTAAAACTTTAACCCGAAAATAGATATTTAAAAAAAGTAAAGCTAAAAATATTCCGATAATCAGGAAGGTTATAAAATCAACCATAAAAAATTTGTGCTATTAATCGGCACAAAGCTAATAAAAATTAAAAACTGCAGGAGAAATTTCGAATCAAATCAAAAAGAATACTCCTTAAGAAAAAAAAATACAAATCAGTTCTGATACCCTCTTTGTCTTACTGCTTCAAATATCAAAATGGCAGCACTAACAGATACATTCATAGAGTCAATATGACCTTTCATAGGAATCATAATGTTATGATCTGAAGCCTGATTCCACTCTGGGCTAAGACCTGATGATTCAGTACCTACTACTATGGCTGTGGGTCCGATAAACTTTTGAGTATAGCAGGAGACTGAATCGTCATTAATCAAAGCACAAAATATTTTGATTTTATTTGTTTTTAGAAAGTCAATTATTTCCTTCGTCGTACCTGAAACAACCTTGTTTGAAAAAACACATCCCACACTTGATCTTATAATATTGGGATTAAAAATATCAGTATTTGGGTTGGCAATGATAAATAAATCGACTCCTGCCGCATCTGCCGTTCTCATGAGAGCACCTATGTTTCCGGGCTTTTCTGGGGCCTCTGCTACCAGAATCAGTGGATTTGAAGATTGTATTGTTATATTACTAAATGATTGTTCTTTGGAATAAAATATACCAATAACGCCCTCAGTACCTTCCCTATAAGCTATTTTATTGTACACTAAATTGGTAACTTCAATTATTTCGGTGTCAAAAAGAACATTGCCATATAAGTCCAAAAGTTGATTGTAGCTGACAATTGTTGGATTAAAAACAAAAGTCTTGGGAATATAGCTTCCTTTTATAGCCATTAAAATCTCCTTTTTACCTTCAACAATAAATGTCCCTGACTCTTTACGAGCTCTGGATTTGTCAGTCAGCAGTACAATATTTTTTATTAATGGATTGACAGGACTTGTTATGGATTTTACCATTATATACTTACAGATGATTATTTTGCAAAAATACTATAATTATAGTATCAATTACTTCTTTTGCAAATCAATTGAAATTACCACCGTTGTCTCTGTTTATGTACAAAATGGCATTTAAAGGTCAATATAAGTATTGAGCCAAATTATATTTATTAAAAGATTTATTCTCCTATTAGAGTTAAAGTACTTTTGACTTTGAATTGGGGAGTTAGCAGAAAAAATATTACATCTATTGGGCCATGAAATGCAAAATGATGTACTTTTGATCCGGATCGCAGATTGAAAACCATTATGAAGCTTTCATGGGTTGAAATTGGCTTAACCTTTAAATCGGAATCAGCTTAAATGAATTGTAATGGATATTAATGATATATTGACACATTTAGGTGAAGACAGGGCTCTTTATTTCAATGCAGTTGCACCTCCTGTTATTCAATCAAGTAATTTTGTTTTTAATACGATTGAAGAAATGCGGCTTGCATTTTCTGATGAATTGAGTCACCACATTTACACCCGTGGAAATAATCCTACTGTTACAATTTTGAGACATAAACTTGCTGCCCTGGAACACACAGAAGATGCTTTGGTCGTCGGCAGTGGAGCATCGGCTGTATCTGCATCCGTGATGGCAAATGTAAAAACAGGCGATCATATTATTTGTGTTCAAAAACCATATAGCTGGACTTTTAAGCTAATATCGAAACTTTTACCCCGATTTGGGGTTGAATATTCGTTCGTTGATGGTAGAGATGTGTCTGAAATCGAAGCTGCTATAAGGCCCAATACCAGGCTTTTATATCTGGAAAGCCCCAATAGTCTGACTTTTGAAATACAGGATCTTAAAGCATGTAGTTCACTTGCAAAACAAAACGGCATTGTCACAGTCATCGATAATAGCCACGCTTCTCCTATTTTCCAAAATCCTGCAGATTTTGGCATTGACATTATTGTTCACTCAGCTACAAAATATATTAACGGTCATAGTGATGTAGTTGCTGGAGTAATATGCAGCAGTAAATCTATGGTTAAAAAAATCTTTGAGTCAGAGTTGATGACTCTAGGTTTAACTGTTTCTCCTCATGATGCTGCATTGATGATCAGGGGATTACGAACATTAGATTTAAGAGTAAGGAGAAGCGACGAAACTGCCAGAAAAGTAGCTCAATTTCTATTGAAGCATCCTAAAATTGAAAAGCTATACTTCCCTCTAGATCCTTCTTTCGATCAATATGAATTGGCATCAAAACAGATGTCAGGTTGTGGTGGTCTCATAACTATTAAACTAAAAGTAGAAGCTAAATCAGAAGTAATGAGATTTGTAAGGTCGATAAAAAAATTCCTGATGGCAGTATCATGGGGTGGATACGAATCGCTAATGATTCCAAGTATTGCATTTCATGACATCCCGGGACTTCCAGATTCCACCGTTCATTGGAGTATGGTCAGATTGTATATAGGCCTAGAGAGTGCCGAATACTTGATAGAAGATCTTTCCAAAGCATTGGAACAAATATAGGTATCAAAACTCATTTAATATATTTCTACTGATGACCAGTTTTTGTATCTCTGAAGTACCTTCACCGATTGTACAAAGTTTTGAATCCCGATAAAATTTTTCTACAGGATAATCTTTAGTATATCCATAGCCGCCGAAAATCTGAACAGCTTCAGTGGCGTTTTGAACACAAATTTCTGAAGCATAATATTTAGCCATTGCAGCAATAGTTGTTACTGGTTGGTGAGTATTTTTAAGATAAGCTGCCTTTCTTATGAGACACTCTGCCGCTTGAATTTTTGTGGCCATATCAGCCAGTTTAAAAGCAATAGCCTGAAAATTGGCAATTGGCTGGCCGAATTGTTCTCTCTCCTTTGCATATTTAACAGACGCTTCATAAGCCCCCTTTGCAATTCCTAGTGATAATGCAGCAATGCTTATTCTGCCACCATCAAGAATTTTCATGGATTGAATAAAGCCATCTCCTGCATTCCCAAGCAGCTGTGTTTTGTGTACTCTGCAATTATCAAAGACCATTTCCGCTGTTTCTGATGCCCTCATACCCAGCTTGTTTTCTTTTTTTCCTGCATTAAAACCTAATGTTCCTCTTTCCACGATAAATGCTGAAATCCCATGACTATCCAGTAAATCACCTGTTCTGGCCAAAACAACTGCTACATCGCTGGACTTACCATGCGTGATCCAGTTTTTTGATCCATTGATAACCCAATCATCACCATCCTGTACCGCCACACATTTCATACGCATAGCATCAGAACCCGTATTAGCTTCAGTAAGTCCCCATGCACCTATCCAATGACCCGAAGCAAGCTTGGGCAGATATTTCAATTTTTGCTCTTCATTTCCGAAGGACAGAATGTGTCCGGTACAAAGGCTATTATGTGCAGCTACACTTAAACCAATGGAACCACAAACTTTAGAGATTTCTACGATTATACTCACATATTCCTGGTATCCCAAACCAGAACCACCATATTCTTCCGGAACCAAAACGCCCATGAAACCAAGCTCTCCCAAGTCTTTCATCGTATTTACAGGAAAGTATTGTGCCTCGTCCCACTCCATTACGTATGGTAAAATATTTTGATGTGCAAAATGTCTTGCTGATTCTTCGATCATCTGGAGATTGTCCATGGTTTCTGTTTGCATTCTAAAAGTATTAATATAATTAGAAACGACGACTAAAGGTAATTGTTTCAAATATGTATCTTTTATATCATCATGAATTAATAACTAAAGTTTCGGAGTAAAACTAAGCATATTCTGTGGTATTTTGGGGTTTTATTTCAAGCAGGAACTCAAAACCTTGTTTTATACTATTAAGGA
>JAYTNJ010000097.1:0-33020 GCA_043748345.1 Saprospiraceae bacterium | reverse complement strand
AAGTATTTTTCATTTACACAATTTTGTATCGTTATTAATTTTCTTATATTGATTTAATCTGTGACTGATAAAGAACTTTGGGATGCTATTAAATCCGGTGACAGAGAAGCGTTCTCTTCACTATACCATAAATATATACAATTATTATATAATTATGGTTTGAAACTCACTGCTGATCAGGAGCTTTTAAAAGATGTATTACAGGAATTATTTACTGAATTCTGGTTTAGGCGGTCAACACTTTCAGATGTTGAAAAAACTAATCTTTATCTTATCAAATCACTAAGATTTAAACTCATCAGTGCTATTAGAAAAAATGCGTCGCCAAATACAATTTCTCTGGATGATTTATTGAAATTGATTCAGGTACCACAATCAGAAGATGATGAACTTTCATCTGAGAGAATTGAACGAATGAAAATTGAACTGACTTCCCTTCCTGAGAGACAACGAGAAATTTTGCACCTCAAATATTTTCAAAATTTTACTAATGAGCAAATTTCTGAGATTGTAAATATCAATTACCAGTCTGTCTCTAATTTACTATACAGGGCACTTTCTAATTTTAGAAAAAAAGTTGACTAAGTAAACAACTTTAAAAATTACAAAAATTATTCTGTAGTGACTGAAAATTAATTATTTTATTTTTTCCATTCATGTGAGTATATTTTATAAGTAATTGCGACATAGTATATATTAATACGAATATCATCCTATGACCGACTATAATACATTCGAAATTGAGGATTTTACTATTGATGATTATTTTGTCAAATGGGTATTGAACCCTGATAAAGACTCAGAAAAGTTTTGGAGTCAGTGGTTGCAAAAAAACCCAAATAAAAGAATGCTGGTTTTCGAAGCCCGAGAATTAGTTTCTGATTTAAAAAGAATGCAGTCATCTCAGATTCATTCCAATTATGTAAATGATATATATGAGCAGATAAGTTTAAACATTAAAAATAAAAACTTATCTTCAGTCAGGAAAATTAAATATATCACATTTTTCAGGATGGCGGCGGCTGTATTTATACTTGGAATGTTAATTTTCGGTGCATTTTACCTGACAGAATCAAGATCCAAGAAGAAGTATGTTACCAACACACATTGGATCAACCATCAAAACAATACCAGTAAGGCACAAACTATTACACTTTCTGACCAGAGTAGTATAACTTTAGAACCCTTCAGTTCGCTGAAGTACCCGGAAAAGTTTAAAAAGGATCAAAGAACAGTGTTTTTAAGTGGTGAAGCTTTTTTTGATGTAGCTAAAGATACTTTAAGACCTTTTATAGTTTATGCAAATGAAACAATAACTAAAGTACTTGGCACAAGTTTTTTTATATCTGCTTTTGAAGGGCAGAAAACTGTAGAAGTAAATGTTATTTCAGGGAAAGTAGCTGTATATGCAAATGTTGGAACAGATAAAACAAAAAAAAGTAGGGAAATACTTATCGAAGCAGATCAAAAAATTTATGTGCATCAACCCAATAAAAAACTGGATGTGACGCCTAATCAGCGGGTGATTTTTGACGTTGGCAGACAGGAGATGAAAAAAACCATTGCTGAAGTACCTGTAATAATAAGAAAACCAAATGAAATATTTCAATTTGATTTTAATGATGAACAGGTTAGTAAAGTATTTGAAGCACTTGAAAAAGCATACGGCATTGAAATCAATTATGATTCTCAAGTCCTAAATGGGTGTACAATCTCTACTAAGTTGGATGATGAGCCATTGATGCAAAAAATAGCAATAATATGCTCAGCACTTAATTTAAATTTTAAAGAAGAAAATGCAACAGTATATGTAGAAGGAACAGGTTGTAAAAATTAAAACCGGAGACAAAAGCCTCCGGTAGCATAACATTTTTAATATTCTCTTTCACGAGATTTCGATAAGAATGCTCAGTATTTGGCGATAGCGACATTCTTTTTTCGATGCTCTTGAAATTCTTTAACTAAAAACATTTAAAGCCATGCAAAGAAAACAAATTTTTTATCAACAAATTTCAAAAATTTTGAGATTTACACTTATTCAATTCATTTTTGCCACAATTTTTTTGGTCTGCCTCAATGCAAGAACTATTTCAGGGCAGGAAGTATTAAACAAAAAAATTACATTAACAATTCAAGATCAAACATTAAAAAAAGTTCTTGAATCAATTGAGAAACAAGCCGTAATAAGATTTACCTATAGTCAGGAGATAATTAATACAAATCAAAAAGTAAGTATTAATTTAAAAGATTTGAATCTTAAGGCCGCTTTTGAACAGCTTTTTGATCCTTTACAAATTAAATACAGTATTTATAATGATAAGACTATAGTTCTTACAAAAAGTAAAGAATCTATTTCAGGAGATATTGATGTTCTTCCTATATCTGGAAAGGTTTCTGATAAAAACCGATATCCCCTAATTGGAGTGACAGTGCAAATTCAAGGAACAAATGTAGGCACTATCACAGATTCTGATGGTAATTTTATCATTGATTGTGACTTAGGGGCAACATTAATTTTTTCATATACAGGCTATACAACAAAAGAAGTTCTTGTAACCAATCCAAACTTAAACATTATACTTGAAGAATCAGCTACTTTGTTGGAAGAAATAGTAGTAGTAGGATACGGAACGCAAAAGAAAAGTGATGTGACTGGTGCTGTTGTTTCTTTATCAAAAGAAAGACTTCAACAGTTACCAAATACTAATATCGCTCAGGCTTTACAAGGATCTGTCACCGGACTTCAGATTAATACTAACAGCGGTGGTGCTGAAGGTAATAATGTATCCATTCTTATCAGGGGTAGAAATTCCATTAGTGCCAGTAATGGGCCATTAATTATCTGGGATGGAATTCCATATGAAGGAGGGATATCTGAAATAAATCCCAATGATGTGGAATCTATAGAAGTTTTAAAAGATGCATCTGCGGCTGCAATTTATGGTTCCAGAGGTTCCAATGGTGTAATCCTTATTACCAGTAAACAAGGCAAAAAAGGTAAACTCAATATAACTTATGACGGATCATTAGGTACACAATCTATTACAAATAAGCCTGATTTATTAAGTGGAGAAGAGTTTTATAATTTCAAGAAAACAAGATTAAATGCTCCTAATACAGTTTCAGCAGGTGAGCAAGCTGTTTATGATGCCGGTAAAGGTATTGACTGGTATCTACTCGCCACTCAAAAAGGTGTAAGGTCTCAGCATTCACTTTCAATGACAGGCGGTACTGATAAAATATCATTTTATTTTGGCGGTACACTATTGGACGTAAAGGGAGTCTCAGTAAATGATCAATTTAAAAGATACTCACTTCGTCCAAATCTTGAAGTAAAGGTAACGCCATACTTAACTATCGGAACCAATACACAATTTTCTTTGCAGAACAGGGATGGATTGGCTGTTGAATTTTCCGATTCCAGAAATACAGGAGGTGGGGCCAACTTTTTTAATCCATTGACCACTCCTTATGACCCCACCGGAAAGCCGGCTATTTATGCTTACAACGATTATCCACCCGCTAGAAACCCTTTATCAAACTTACTGGTCAATAATAAATCAAACTCATACAGGATATTTACCACAAATAATATAAAAATTGATATTCCATTTATAAAAGGGCTTTCCTTCAAATTGAATACAGGGGTTGAATATGAAAGCAATCAACGTAAAACCTATTGGGGTAGAGATGTGGCTTTGGGTTTTGAAACTAATGGTTATGCTACGAATTATAATTCAACGGGCAAAAATTTTACTGTAGAAAATATTCTAAATTATTCAAAAGAATTTGGTAAACATTCTGTGAATATAACAGCTTTGTACAGCAGCCAGAGCAATCAGTTTGACAGGGATCAATTAGAAGGGCAAGGCTTTCCAAATGATGTACTTACAAACTACCAGATGGCTTCAGCCACATTGCTTACACCTTCTTCAATCAACTATAAGCAAAATTTGGTTTCACAAATGGGTCGATTAAATTATGGATATGACGGGAAATATTTAATAACTGTGACAACAAGAAGAGATGGTTATTCGGGATTCGGAACCAATAACAAGTATGGTATATTTCCTTCGGGAGCATTAGCATGGAATTTACATAAGGAATCATTTATGAAGAGAATTGATTTTATCAATAATTTGAAATTGAGGATGGCTTATGGATTAAATGGCAACCAGGCAGTTTCTTCATACAGTTCATTAGCAAAACTGGCTAGTTTCCCATTTGTAAGCGGAAGCACAGTATTGCCTGGCTATGTACCTAGTGCCTTGGCTAATCAGGAATTGGGGTGGGAGTCCACTAAATCACTTTCCGGTGGAATTGATTTTGGCATCCTGAATGATCGTATACAAGGTTCATTGGATTTTTATTCTTCCAAGACCAGTAATCTTTTATTAGACAGAACCATTTCTTCAGTCCAGGGTTTTACAAGAATTTTGCAAAATATAGGTAAAACTTCCAACAAAGGTGTAGAATTAGGTATAACATCAACCAATATAAGAACAAAAGATTTTACGTGGACAACCAACCTGAATATATCTCATAATAAAAATAAAATTGTTGATTTGTATGGGGATGGGAAAGATGATGTTGGAAATAGTTGGTTTATAGGAAACCCTATAAATGTTATTTACGGTTTGAAAGATGATGGTGTTTTTAAATCTCAGGCCGAAGTGGATGCTTCTGTTCAAAAAACAGCGAAGCCGGGCTGGGTAAAAATAAGCAATATTAATGGAGATACAATCATCAATACGGCTTCAGACCGCACAATATTAGGCAACCAGGATCCAAATTTTATATGGGGAATTACTAATACTGTTAGATACAAAGGCTTCAGTTTGATGGTTTTTATTCATGGAGTTAATGGGGTAACGAAACGAAATCCTTTTGATGATGATAATGTATTTACAGATGTAAGGAGGAATACGACCAAAAAAGACTGGTGGTCCCCTACAAACCCTAGTGGAAATCATTTTGCAAATGATGCCAATGCTAATCCATTGGGTGTAAATTTTTATGAAAGTGGCAATTTTGTAAGAATAAAGGATGTTTCGCTGGCATACGAATTGCCCCCCAGTATTCTTAACAGACTTAAGCTTACTATATGTAAATTGTATGTTACAGGGAGAAATCTGGCCACATTTACTAAATATAATGCCCTTGATCCAGAATTGACTGACCAGTACGGACTTCCTTTGCAAAAAGAGATTGTATTTGGATTAACTATTACTTTATAAGAATCATAAAAATAAATTAGTTATGAAAGCAATAATAAAAATATCAATGTTATCTGCATTTTTCTTTTTAATAGCAGGATGCGAAAAAAGTTATTTGGATGAAAAACCTTTGGCAATTTTAGCGCCGGACAACCTTTATATAAATAAGGCAGGTTTTGAATCAGGCCTATATGGGTTATACAGTCTCTGGAGAGAAGAAAGAAAAGGAATAAATGGTTCGTCAAATGATATGGCTATAACGGCTGCTGTTTGTGGAGTGGATAATGCATATAGTTTGCGGCCTGCCGGAAATGCTCCTGAGCAGGTTTTTAATGATTTTGGAGTAAGACTTAACTCAAATGATGCTTATGTAAGAAGAGTTTGGGAGTGGCTTTACAGAACTGTAAATGCAGCTAATACATTAATAGACAGGTCTGAAAACGCTTCTATCAATTGGACGGAAACTGAAAAGAAGCAAATAGTTGGAGAGGCCAAATTAATAAGAGCATGGGCTTACAGACATCTTACTTTTTTGTTTGGAGCGGTCCCACTGAATTTAACAGAATCAAAGGGAAATAACATTAGAACAGATTGGGATAGAAATTCTGTTGCTGAAATTAGATTGGCCATGGAGAAGGATTTACTGGATGCTGAAGCTGGCATGGCAGATGTTGCCATTGTGGAAGGTAGAGCAAGTAGGGATGTAGCGCAACACTATCTGTCGGAACTTTACCTGACAATCGGTGATTATCAAAAGGCAAAGGATAAAGCTATATTGGTGACTCAAAACGGTAATTACAATTTGATTACATCAAGATATGGAACACAAGCTTCTTTACCCGGAACTCCATTTACTGATATGTTTCTTGACAAAAATTCAAACAGAAGCCAGGGTAACAAGGAAGCACTGTGGGTAATTCAGAACGAATATTTATCCATAGGGGGAGATGCTAATATTATGAGAAGATGGTGGGTAAACAGGTATAATGATATAAGGGTGGGCACACCTCTAAAAAACCCATTGACATTTTCAACAGATTTTGGAGGTAGAGGACTTGGAAGGTTTGCTGTTACTAAATTTGCATTGTCATTATATGGTACTACTGATCATAGAGGTTCTGCTTTTGCATGGAGATTCTTTTATATAATGAACAATCCCGCATCCTTACCAACCAATGTTAATGCAAATATTGCTGCAACCTGCACTGCGCCTGGCTTTACAAGCGGACCAACTGGTGGAAGATTGGGTATTGATACAATCAGGTTAAGCATTAATTGTAATGAACCGGCTCATAATGCTACAGCTGCCCCAAACTGGCCAAGCATAAGAAAATGGGATTGGGCACCAGCGGATCCTGCTGACGTGCAAAATTCATCTAACTTTAATGACCAGATATATTTGCGTCTTGCGGAAACATATTTGTTATTGGCAGAAGCTCAATTCCGGTTAGGAGATTTATCCGGGGCAGCAGCAACGCTTAATGTTATCAGAACAAGGTCTAATGCCACACCTATTACTTCTGCTCAGGTCACTCTTGATTTCATTTTGGACGAACGATCAAGGGAATTGATTACAGAGGAACACAGGCGTTATACTTTATTGAGAACTGGAACCTGGTATTCAAGAACTCTATTAAACAATAAATACGCAGGTACTAAGATTACACAGCGGGATACAATTTTACCCATACCTCAAAGTGTAATCGATGCCAACTTAACTAAGTCGCTGCCACAGAACGCCGGCTATTAATTTTTACTGAAAAAGTCAACCTATAAAGGGGCGGTTTTGCGCTCCTTATTTCATTTAGTGTTTTGAAATACAATCAATAATAGCGTTATGGCCAATTCTATTTCACTGATCATGTTTATTTTCTTGACCACTCTAAGAATGTCTGGTCAATCAGTTTTTTTTAATGATTCAGTTTTTGTTCAGACTAAAATGTGGAGCAGGGATAGTGCAAGAAATATTCAATACTCGGAATGGAAAACCTTCTCCTCACACACTATTGAAATGGTAACGGGTTTTGCACCAGCAAAAGAAAATAAATTAAGCAAATACGGAGGCGACGCATCAGTAAAACAAAATGGAACGGGTTTTTTCAGAACTAAAAAAATAAAAGGCCGATGGATGGTGATTGATCCTGATGGGCACCCTTTTGTAGTGGCTGCCATTAATAGTTTTCGGCAGGGAAAATCACCCAATAATGAAAAAGCATTTATTGAAAAATATGGTTCACTTGAAAAATGGGTGTCAACTTCTATTCAGAATTTTCAGGCACTTGGTTATAATACTGCAGGTTCCTGGTCTGAAACAGACCCTATTATCCAATATAATAAAATGGCTGCCCGGCCATTTGCATATACTACACAATTAAATCTTTTGAGCGGTTATGTAAGGGAAGCAAAAAGGAAAAAGCCCGAAAGAAAAAATGACTCAGTACTTAGTTTTATTATGGATGAAGCATTTGCATTATACTGCGATGAACAAACAAAAAAATTAACTGATAAAAAAAACGACCCCAATTTATTAGGACATTTTTCTGATAATGAAATTGCCTTTATGCATACAGAATTTAAAAATATCATGTTGGTCACAGATAAATCTAATAAGTGTTATGCAGAAGCACAGCAATGGATGAAAGAAAAAGGCGTAGATGAGCAGACAATCACCAAAGAACAAAAAGAAGAATTTATAGGTAAACTTACCGGTATTTATTATAAGGTAGTTTCAGCTGCTATTAAAAAATACGACCCAAATCATTTATACATAGGCAGCCGTTTGCATTCTTCGGCAAAAAACAGTAAATACATTTTCGCTTCAGCCGATCCTTATATTGATATTATTTCTATCAACTATTATGGTTACTGGGAACCCCAATCAAAACATATGGCTGAATGGGCATCCTGGAGCAATAAGCCCTTTTTTATTACAGAATATTATACTAAAGCAGAAGATTCCGGCATGCCTAATATTTCCGGGGCTGGCTGGTTGGTAAAAACACAAAATGACCGGGGAATTCAATACCAGAATTTTTGTTTAAATTTATTGATGGTTAAAAATTGTGTAGGCTGGCATTGGTTTAGATATCAGGATAATGACCCTAATGATCCAACGGCTGACCCTTCCAATAACGATTCCAACAAAGGCATCGTAAATACTCGGTACGAAGTGTATGATATTTTGGCAGAGAACATGAAAAAACTGAATCAAAATAAATATCAACTTATCAAATTTTTTGATAGCAAGAAGAAATGAAGCCAATACTAAAAATTTCAATTATATTAATCATCGCTTTTACTCAACGGATAGAAGCACAGATTAATATTTCTCATAGAGACTGGACAGATTTTAATAAGAACGGAAAGAAAGATGTTTATGAAGACAGTAAACAACCTGTTGAAAAACGAATTAAAAACCTGCTTTCCCAAATGACATTGGATGAAAAGACTTGCCAGTTAGCAACATTATATGGGTATGGCCGTGTATTGAAAGATTCCTTACCGAATCCGGGGTGGAAGTCCAAAATATGGAAAGACGGTATTGCCAATATTGACGAGCAGCTGAATAATACCACATTCAGAAAACAAACCAATACTTCACTTTCATTTCCGTACAGCCGTCATGCTGATGCCATCAACCAAACCCAAAAATGGTTTATTGAAGAAACCAGGCTTGGTATTCCGGTTGACTTTACCAACGAAGGTATTCATGGTTTGGCACACGACAGGGCTACAGCATTGCCTGCCCCCATTGCCATGGGCAGTACCTGGAACAAAAGTTTAATTTTTAAATCTGGACAAATTATTGGCCGTGAGGCAAAGGCTTTGGGATATACAAATATCTATGTGCCTATTCTTGACCTTGCCCGTGACCCCCGCTGGGGAAGAATTGTAGAATGTTATGGCGAAGATCCGTTTTTAGTAACAGAGCTTGGAAAGGAAATGGTTTTAGGAGTTCAAGGCGAAGGGGTTGGTGCCACATTAAAACATTTTGCGGTTTACAGTATGCCCAAAGGTGGCCGGGAGGGTGATGCAAGGACAGACCCCCATGTAGCACCACGGGAGTTGCATCAAATGTATTTGTATCCCTTCCGCGGAGTGATACAGGAAACAAATCCCGTAGGTGTTATGAGCAGTTATAATGACTGGGATGGCGAACCCATTACCGGCAGTTATTATTTTTTAACCCAACTGCTTCGCAATGAATTTGGTTTTAATGGATATGTAGTATCTGACAGCAAGGCAGTTGAATATATTGAATCTAAACACCATGTAGCACCTGATTATAAAGAAGGTGTAAGACAGGCAGTAGAAGCCGGGTTAAATGTGAGGACTGATTTTGATATGCCGGAGAAATACATTTTGCCTGTGCGAGAATTGGTAAAAGAAAAAAAGATCTCCATCAAAACATTGGATGCTAGAGTAGCAGATGTATTGAGGGTAAAATTTCATTTGGGCTTATTTGATAATCCCTATGTAAAGCCAGAACTGGCTGATACTGTTGTGAATAATGAAGATGCAAAATCATTTTCAAAACAGGTATCAAAAGAAGTGCTGGTTTTATTAAAAAATCAAAATAATTTATTGCCGCTTAATAAATCCAGTATTAAAAATATCCTGGTTACAGGTCCTTTGGCAGCAGATACTTTACACTCTATGAGCCGCTATGGTCCTAACAATGTAAAAGTAATTTCAGTTTTACAAGGTTTAAAAAATTACACTTCGGGTTTTGCCGTAGTCGATTATGTAAAAGGATGCGAAACTATTGATGCCAACTGGCCGGAAAGTGAAATATTTCCCCAGTTACTTACCACTAAGGAAACGAACGAGATTAACGAAGCTGTTGCCAAAGCAAAACTTAGCGATGTGGTTATAGCAGTATTGGGTGAAGAAGAAACTTTGGTTGGCGAAAGCCGTAGCAGAACAAGTTTGGATTTACCTGGTAAGCAATTGCAATTGTTGCAGGCATTGTACGAAACCGGCAAACCCATCATTTTAATATTAATAAATGGAAGGCCTCTAACCATTAACTGGGCCAATAAATATATCCCATCCATCATTGAAGCATGGTTTCCCGGAGTGGATGGCGGAACTGCGATTGCAGAATCGCTTTTCGGTGATTATAATCCCGGTGGCAAATTGCCTGTAACCTTTCCAAAATCAGTTGGTCAAATTGAATACAATTTTCCTTTCAAACCGGGCTCTCATGCAGGGCAACCCGGTGATGGTCCCAATGGTTTTGGAAAAACAAATGTATATGGTGCATTGTATCCCTTTGGTTTCGGGTTAAGCTATACAACATTTGCTTACAGCAATCTTGTGGTAACGCCAGAAAAGCAAAACAGCAAAGGCAATATTGCTATTACAGTTGATATTAATAACACAGGTAAATATAAAGGTGACGAAGTAGTACAATTATACTTCAGGGATGAAGTAAGCAGTGTAACCGTATATGAATCGCAGCTAAGGGGTTTCGAAAGAATTACATTAAAACCGGGAGAAACCAAAACTGTGAAATTTGTTATAAAACCCGATGATTTAAAACTATTGGATAAAAATATGAAATGGGTGGTAGAGCCGGGGATATTTGAATTAATGATCGGTAGCTCAAGTGAAGATATTCGACTAAGAAAGAATTTTAGTATTTTTGATTAATCAGTTTAAATATTTATTTAATTATAGAGATGATTTGCCTGTTTTAGAAGATTCAACTTTTTATATAATATCAGGAAAATAGTTTATGCTTACCATAATACAAAAGGCGCATCAATTCGTACATCGTAGGGCAATTAGCAGTTGTGGTGAACTTTACTCCTATCAGAACTTACTTACTGATTCTCATTTATTTGCATCTAAATTATTAATGGGTAAAAATGATCTGGAAGAAGCAAGGGTTGCTTTTATGGTAGAGCCGGGATTTGATTATGTAAAAGTACAATGGGCGATTTGGCAGGCTGGAGGTATTGCCGTGCCACTTTGTTTATCACATCCATTGCCATCTTTGCAATATGTCATTGAGGACACGGAAGCAGCTGTAATAGTTGTATCACCTCATTACAAAACATTATTAAAAGGTTTGGCAGCTGCAAAAAATATACTTATAATTGTATTGGGTCAGGAACAGAATATACCATTATCTACCTTGCCCTCAATAGACAGGTCAAGAAGGGCTATGATATTATACACCAGTGGAACCACTAATAAACCCAAAGGGGTGGTAAGTACACATGCTAATTTGGAAGCGCAGATTACAATTTTAGTGGATGCCTGGGAATGGAGTGACAAGGACCATACGCTTTGCGTATTGCCCCTTCATCATGTACATGGAATTGTAAATGTTGTTTCATGTGCTTTATGGAACGGAGCTACTTGTCAATTTATACCTGAGTTTTCTGCTGAGGATATATTTACTTTGTTTGAAAAAGGAGAAATAAATGTGTTTATGGCGGTACCAACGATTTATTTTAAACTGATTACCTGCTGGAATTCATACCCAAAAGAAAGGCAAAAGAGTGTCTCAGCTTGTATGAAAAAATTCAGACTGATGGTTAGCGGATCTGCTGCACTACCTATTTCTACAATGGAAAGATGGAAGGTTATCAGTGGTCATGTCTTGCTTGAGCGGTATGGGATGACAGAGATTGGGATGGCTATCAGTAATCCTTATCGCGGTGAAAGAAGGGCTGGATATGTTGGCTTACCTTTACAGGGAGTAGAAGTAAAAATAGTTGATGAAGAATTTAAAACAGCAAAACCAGGTGTGCCGGGAGAATTATTAATAAAAGGAAATACTGTTTTTAAAGAATACTGGAACAAACCCGAAGCGACCGCAAAAGAATTTATTGAAGATGGATGGTTTAAAACAGGTGATGTAGTAGTAGTTGAAAATGGCTATATAAGAATAATGGGTAGGAAGTCAGTTGATATCATTAAATCCGGAGGATATAAAATTTCAGCATTGGAAATTGAAGAAGTATTGCGAACATATCCAACTATTGTTGATTGTGCTGTCATTGGAATAGATGATGAAGAATGGGGTGAATTGATTGTCGCAGCATTAGTGGTTGATGATAAAAGTATTAACTTTGAAGCGTTGAACAAATGGCTGCGACAAAAGATTGCTGCTTATAAAACTCCCAGAAAATATTTGCTGGTGGAGGATCTTCCAAGAAATGCAATGGGAAAAGTGACAAAAAATGTTGTAAAAAAATTATTCATATGATTAACAAGGGAGGGGACATCTTAGTGTTTTTTATCTTGCTGGCATGTCTGTCAGGTTATGGACAAAAAAGATTTCAATCTGAATTATTTACCAATATTGATTCACTGACCAATATTCAATATGGTCTGGTAATGAATATTAAAGGCATTGAAGAAAAATTATTGCTTGATATTATTAAGCCTCCTTCAGAAGATACGATGAAAAACAGACCTTTATTGATTTTTATTCATGGAGGTGGGTTTAAAAATAATTCTAAGAACGGTGCATATAGTTCCAAGGTATGTAATAGTTTTGCAAAACGAGGATATGTTGCAGCCACTATTGACTATAGATTAGGTGTAGGGAAAAACAATACCATCAAAGATTACTTTGAAGCTATGTACCGGGCGCAGCAGGATGGTAAAGCGGCTATTCGTTTTTTTAGAAGGTATGCGGACAAATATGGTATAGATACTTCTCAGATATTTATTACCGGAAGTTCAGCTGGTGCCAAAGCCTGTCTCGCAATTGGCTATATGGATGAAAATGAAATTCCATCAGAAATAGATAAAAATAAATGGGGTACGCTGGAAGGAAGTAGTGGTAATGATGGATATTCTTCCAAGGTGCATGGTATCATAAATGCCTGGGGAGCTATACCCGATTATAGATGTATAAAACAAGGTGACGTGCCCTTATTTACTGTTTCCGGAACTGAAGATAAAACTGTCCCATTTGATAGCTCATTTAGTTACCATGGATTTAAATACGGATCTCTTATTTTGTATGAAAGATGTCTGGAAATGGGTATTCCAACCGGTTGGAGGCCATTTTATAATACTGGACACACTTTGGATAATAACAAATTAAAACAGGATAGCTGCATACAGGCAATGGCAGCATGGTTGTATACACAATTAAAAATTATTAAAGGGAAAAATGAAGAAGGAGTGTTTCGTTGGGAAAAAGATATTCAGACCTTTGATAGTTTAAATGTAAATGAAAAATATTCGACCAATGCAATTATGTTTCTTGGAAGTTCTTATATCCGCCTATGGAAAAATATTAAGGAAGATTTGAAATATAATGAAATTATTCACCGTGGGTTTGGTGGTTGTAATTTAAGAGATGTTGCATTTTATATAAAGCGGATTGTTAACCCACATAATCCCAAGGCAATATTTATTTATGTGGGTAATGATATTACAGCAAACGAAAAAGATAAAACACCTGAACAGGTTCTGGAACTCTATAAATACATTGTAAAAATTATCAGGCAGAAACATCGAAATGTACCTATAACTTGGCTGGCTATTTCACCGAGTGAAAGGCGCTGGTCTAAATGGAAGGAAATCCAAAAGGCAAATGAATTAATAAAAACCTTTTGTGAATCCAATCCAAATTTACATTATATAGACTCAAGCAATAAATTCTTAGGGAAAGACGGTCAACCAATCACTTCTTTATACCGTGATGACAAATTACATTATAATGAAGCAGGGTATATAGTTTGGGGTAGAAATATACGTAGGCAAGTTAAAAAGATTTTAAAATAATCAATATGAAGATATATGGTGTGACCATTTTGGCAGGTTGTTTTTTGGCTGGCCAATATTTAGGGGATTTACTTGGTTTGTGGTTAGGCATTGATGGCAATGTTGGTGGAGTGGGTTTTGGTATGCTTTTTCTTATCCTGCTAAGTAACTGGATGAAAGAAAAAAAATATTTTCAGCCAATGACTGAAAGTGGTATTTTATACTGGAGTGCTATGTATATTCCTGTAATAGTTGCTATGTCAGCCACACAAAATGTAAAAGCGGCATTAAGTGGTGGATGGGTGGCTGTTATAGTTGGTGTTGTTGCCACTGGTGCGTGTTTTTTATTAGTGCCGCTGATATCCAAAATTGCAAGAGTGAATAATGTAGATTACCAAATGAATGATGATAAAACCAAATGAATATTATAGAAAATCTGGTTGGGAAAAATGGATTTATATTTGCCTTTTTGTTCGTAGGGGTCATAATGATTTTTTCAAACGCGATTTCTAAAAGAATAACAAAAAATAAAATTCCGGGTGCAGCAATAGCAATTACAATAGGTTTAATATTGGCTTATTTCGGTGGTAAAAAGGGAATTGCGGATATGCCTTTATTTTCTGGAATGTCTATTTTGGGCGGCGCTATGATGAGAGACTTTTCTATAGTTGCAACAGCAGTAGGTGCCAGTTTTTCTGAAATCAAAAGAGCCGGATTAGTTGGTATTTTGTCTCTTTTTATTGGCATAATCACTGCTTTTACAATTGGAGGATGTATTGGCTTTTTTATGGGCTATACTGACCCTAAAAGTTTTACAACCATTGGAGCAGGTGCCTGCACATTTATTGTAGGTCCAATAACTGGTTCGGCCATTGGAGCTACCTCAGACGTGATCGCTATCAGTATTGCCATTGGGGTAATTAAGTCAGTTTTAGTTACTATTCTTACCCCATTGATTGCTGGTAAAATTGGATTAAATAATCCACAGAGTGCCATGGTTTTTGGGGGACTGATGGGTACAACAAGTGGAGTAGCAGCAGGGCTTGCTGCCACAGATGTTACACTGGTTCCCTATGGAGCATTAACAGCCACTTTTTATACAGGATTGGGCTGTTTATTATGTCCTTCATTATTATACTTTTTAGTAGATTTTATTCTGTGATGCATCGTATTTTTTCGTCAGCGTCATTTACATAAGACGCAGATTAAAATTTTTACTGAAAAAAACAGAATCTGCTTTTAATTTGACCGATTTTAAATAGGTTAATTGTGTGGGTAACGAAATGCACAAAATTTAATATAAAGATTAGAATTGGTTTTATTTTGCCAAGAAAAGGAGCTAATCTAAGCTATAAAGTAGAATGTAAAGCGAGCTGGCCGTTCCGGTACGCGGAGCGATTTAGCGGAACTAGCCTTTTTTGTTTACTTTTTTTGGCAATGCAAAAAAGTAAAAGCCAGTCGCGGCTAGAGCGACAAAGCCAGGCTATTAGTGATACATTAAACATCAAAGTGATTACCATATCTTGACTTGAAACAAATAATGATAAAACACAAACTTTTTAAAATGTGCAAAATGTTATACCCTTAGGTTAATTACCAAAGAATAGAACTTGATTTATTTTGTACATTTGTGTTTATTAGATCATTTTTGTTGATTTTATCCACATTGACACATTTGAAATTTTTACATGCCTTACTGAATCTGGCAATTTTCATTTTCTATATCACTAATATAGGAGTATCACAAGCATCTAAAATTTTCAGACACATTTCCAAAAAAGACGGATTGTCCCAAATATCAGTCTTTTCTATCGCTCAGGATAATTCAGGCTTCTTATGGTTTGGAACTCGCGATGGTCTGGACAGATACGATGGTTATACTTTTAAAAATTACAAGAATGAGTCTTTTCCTAACAGTTTGGTTTCTAATGATATCAGGGTAATATATAATGATGACCACACAGGAGATTTGTGGATTGGTACCAATGATGGCTTAAGTCATTACCGTTCGTCATTGGATGATTTTGAAAATTTCAAAAATGATCAAAACGCACATAGCTTGTCATCCAATGAAGTGTTATCAATTTTTATTGATTCAAAAAAGAGAATATGGATTGGTACTTCTTCTGGTCTGAATTTATTTGACAAGAAAACCGGTAAATTTTTACGCTATATGAATAGCAATGTACCTTCTGATCAATTTTACGAAAGGAGCATTGATGCCATAATGCAGGACAAAGACGGTACCTTATGGTTTGGCACTGATGAAGGGTTATTTTATTTGGATGAAAACAAATTATTTTCTTTTAAAAGAAAAGATGGAGTTAACTCTTCCATGGCACTCACTAATTCAAACATTAATGCATTATTGCAGGATGCAAAAGGAAATATTTGGATAGGTACTGAAAAAGGGCTTAATTATTGGGAAACCAGTACAAATAATCTTACCCAATATAAACACATTAAAGAAAATCAAAATTCTTTAAGTAATGATAATGTGAGAACTATTTGTATTGATGCAAGTGGAGTGGTATGGATTGGGACATTTGATGGTTTAAATATTTTTGATGAAAAAAGTAAAAATTTTCAGATTTTTAAAAAAAATGAAACGGGAGTAACCGGTTTGTCAGATAATTCAATTCGCTCTATCCTGCGTGACAGTCGTGGAGGAATGTGGGTCGGAACATATTATGGAGGAGTCAATCATACGGATGCCAATTATCACAGATTTGAAAACTTCGTTCATTCACCATTTAAAAATAGTATAGGCGCTGATGTGGTTAGTTCATTTGTAGAAGATCCGTCCGGAAATTTCTGGATTGGAACAGAAGGCGGAGGGCTTAATTTTTATGATATCAGGACAAAACAATTTGAATATTATAAGTATAGAGAGGTTTCTGAAAATACCATAAGCGGTAATAATGTGAAGCAACTTTTCTTAGATGGAAATGAGCTTTGGATTGGGACATTTACGCAGGGTTTAAATCTTTTTGATATCAAAAAACAAACATTTTTACATTTCAAAAATGATCAAGGCAACGGTCAAACAATTTCTAATAACAATGTTTATGGTTTGCACAAAGAAGGGAAATTCCTTTGGATATTAACCTATGGAGGAGGTTTAGATATTTTCGATACAGAAAAAAGGATATTTACAAACTCTAAAAAAATTGTTCCCGAGACAAATGGATTAAGTTCGGACTTGGCTCGGGTTTTTCTCAAAACCAAAGATGGTAACATATGGATTGGTACTGAAAAAGGCATTAATAAAGTAGTAAAAGATGAAGGAGGATTTCCAAAAGGTTTTACTAACTATCTTAAAAATGAAAAAATATTCTCCTTACAGGAAGACTATTTACAGCGATTATTGATAGGTACACTATCCAATGGGTTTTACATATATGATCGGCAATCAGAAGTATTTAAACATTTTACCACAAAAGATGGATTACCAGGAAATACTGTTTTTGGAATATTGGAAGATGACAACAGACAAATCTGGTTGAGTACAAATAACGGCTTATCCAAATACGACCCGATAAAGAGCAAATTTTCAAATTTCGGAACTTCCAGCGGTCTTGAAAATATAGAATACAATTTTAATGCTTACTATAAGGCAAAATCTGGTGATCTTCTATTTGGTGGTGTCAATGGATTCACAAAATTTAATCCAAAGGAAATCATATCAAATACCTTTGTGCCAAAAGTGGCATTCACCCATTTCAGGCATAACAATAAAGTAGTTCAGGTTGGAGATGCTTCTGGTTTGCTTACAAAATCAATCAATAACACAACAAAGATAGTTTTCCCATATAATGAGGCCAATTTTTCTATAAGCTTTGCTGCTTTGGATTTTTTAAATCCCAAAAACAATCATTATGCTTATATACTAAAAGGTCTGGACAAAGACTGGAACTATACCATAGGACAGACAGATGTTAGTTATATCATTCAGAAAGAAGGGAAATATACTTTTCGCTTGAAAGGTGGAAATAGTGATGGGGTTTGGAGTTCTGAAGAGCGGCTTATAGAAATAGTTGTTTTACCGCCTCCCTGGCGAAGTTGGTGGGCCTATTTAATATATCTTGCAACTATAGCTTTGATCCTAAATGGTTTGTATAGGTTTGTAAATATAAGACACGCACTTCAGTTGGAAAATATTGCGAGAAAACAAGAGGATGAACTTCATGAAATGAAACTCCGGTTTTTTACAAATATCACTCATGAGCTTCGGACTCCACTGACTTTAATTTTAGGTCCAATAAAAGAACTCTTGTCTAAAGAACATTCATATGAAAATTTAAACAAACTAACCACAATAGATAGAAATGCCAGAAGATTATTGAATCTGGTCAATCAGGTATTGGTGTTTCGTAAATTGGCATCTGATCATGAACCCATGAGTATTAAACCTAGCAACATTGTAGATTTTGTTAAAGAAATCTTTCTAGCATTTAAGGAGACAGCTGAATCAAAAGAAATTGAATATACATTTTCTGCGCAGGATGAAGACATGACTCTTTGGTTTGATATGGAAAAGATGGAAAAAGTGTTTTTCAACCTTCTGGCCAATGCTTTTAAATTTACGCCGAATGGTGGAAAAATTCAGGTAAAGATTTACTCTACTTCTGAAAATGTACATGTGAAAGTAATCGACAATGGCATAGGAATAGATCCCGCTCTTCAGGAACAAATTTTCCAAAGATTCTATGAAAAGACCCATGTGCAAAAATCTGAAATAAAGGGAACCGGTATAGGACTTGCTATTTGTAAACAAATGGTAGAGTTGCACCATGGCAAAATAGATATAGAAAGTGATATCAATCAGGGAGCAACTTTTACTGTTTTTTTGAAAAAGGGAAATCAGCATTTTACAAAAAAAGAACTTGATGACAACAGTGTCGACGTGAATGTTAAAACCAATGAAATTATATCTGAAGATCTAAGTGAATTTCTAAAGGATGAAGAGATTGTCTACCCGATAAATAAAGAATCAGAAAACTCAACGTCGCTTCAAGAACAAACTCTACTTATTGTTGAGGACAATGTGGAAGTTGGAGATTATATCAGCCATATATTTAAGGATAATTATAAAATATTAGTTGCCGAAAATGGAGAAGCTGGATTGGAAATGGCCAAGAAATATCACCCTGACTTGATAATAAGTGATGTGATGATGCCCGTAATGGATGGTATTACTATGGCTCGTGCCTTAAAGGAAGATTTGGAAATCAGCCATTTACCGGTAATACTACTGACAGCGAGAACTGCGTCAATATATAAAATAGAAGGACTTACCGTAGGGGCAGATGACTATATAACCAAACCATTTGATCCTGAAGAACTACGATTGCGGGTAAAAAATATTCTGGCTGCCAGAAAAGAATCCAGGGATAAATTTGCGAGAGTTTTAACTTTTGATCCCAAATCCATCAATATAACATCGGCTGATGAAATATTTCTCAACCGAGCCATGGAAGTTGTGGAATCCAATATTGAAAACTACGAATATAATGTGGATCGGTTTGCTTTTGATCTGGCTGTAAGCAGGCCATTATTGTTTATAAAACTAAAAGCTTTAACTGACCAGACTCCTAATAATTTTATTAAAACTATACGACTCAAAAGATCGGCACAACTTCTGAACATGCACAAGCTGAATGTTTCAGAGATTGCCTATAAAGTAGGTTTTAAAGATCCTAAATATTTCCGAAAATGTTTTCAGGAGCAGTTTAATGTTACTCCATCGGAATATGCGAATCAAGGTTAAGTCTGATGTAATAATGTTCCTGTTTGCCAGAAATAATTTAAGGATTGAGCGATAATTTAATTTTATCGATGTCTGGAATCAGTGTTTAGATGATTTCACCCCTTTTTATAGATTTTTATTGCTTATTGTAGCTTTACATTTGCACTATCGGAAGAAATATTTTTCATCCTTAACTTAATCAATTAAAGATTTATGGTTAATTTCAGAATTTTTCATCTAATAAAACTTAAAAGTTTTAGAAATATGATTTTTAACTTGGAAAAGGCTATATTCTTTGTGATTGTTTTTGGTATGATCTCGTGGACAGGTAAAAATGAAAATATTATTCTAAACTCATTACATAAGTCTATTAATATTAACCAAGGTTGGCAATATCTGCAAAATAATACACAAGATGTCAACATCGCAAATACTTCAAAAAATTGGTCTGGTGTGAATTTACCACATACATGGAATCAGTGGGATGCATTTGATCAAACGCCCGGATATAGAAGAGATGGTGGCTGGTATCGCAAAACGATCCATATAGATAACTATAGATCTTCCAAATATTTATTACACTTTGAAGGAGCAAATATTACCACTCATGTTTATGTCAACGGGAAATTGGCAGGAAGCCATATTGGGGGCTATGTTGGGTTTCAAATTGATATCTCGGATTTTATACTTAAAGGAAAAAAAAACACCTTTGCCATACGGGTTGATAATCAAAACAATAGGGATATAATTCCTTCCCAAAAGGCAGATTTTTTTATATATGGAGGAATAACAAGAGATCTATGGCTTAAAATTATTCCGGCAGAACATCTGGACAATATTAAGGTCAGTACACCTGTAGTTAATAAAAATATCGCCCAAACTAAAGTAACATTGGACCTGAAAAATTTATATCCTCAAGAAAAAGCCTATCAATTAAAATATAGTCTTGTTGAAAAAGTATCCAAAAAAATCATAGTTGAATCAGAACAAGTCATTTCAGGATCCCAAGCTGTTTCTGTATCCGTTTTGCCGGATGTGATTGCCCCTTTATTATGGTCTCCGGACGCTCCAAATTTGTATATTCTGAATATCAAACTTTATAAAAAAGGAAAATTGATTCATGAAGTGGACGAAACTGTCGGATATAGATGGTATCACTTTGAATACAATGGTCCTTTTTACCTGAATGGAGAAAGGCTTTTGCTTAGAGGGACCCACTTGCATGAAGATCATGCTGGTTATGGAGCAGCCATGACTGATGAATTGCGACGCAAAGATGTGGAGATGATCAAAGAAATGGGGGCAAACTTTCTTCGTTTAGCACATTACCCACAAGATCCCGAAGTATACAAAGCATGTGATGAATTGGGTTTGATTGTATGGGATGAATTGCCTTGGTGCAGAGGTGGCATAGGAGGAGAAGTATGGCAGGAAAATACCAAACGATTGCTGGAAGAGCAAATCAATCAGAATTTTAATCACCCGAGTATTTTCTTTTGGGCTTTGGGAAATGAAGTGTATTGGTTGCCTGATTTTGAAGGAGGCGATGATCAATCCAAACTAAATACGTACTTAACCACTCTTAATAAAACTGCTCATGCCATTGACCCAGGCAGAATGACAGCAATCAGAAAGTATTATGAAGGGGCAGATCTTGTGGATGTTTTTTCACCATCCATCTGGTCTGGCTGGTACGCCGGGACTTATTCCAATTATGCTTCTACATTGACAAAGAATCAATCTTTATATAAGAGATTTCTTCACATGGAATACGGCGGTACAAGCCATGTAGGTCGCCATAATGAAAATCCGATAACAGGCGAAGGTATGCTCAGTGATAAGGATTGGGCTGAAGTTTCAAACCAGGTAAATATTGCCAATATAGCACAAAGTGGTGACAATTCCGAAAATTACATGGTGGATCTTTTTGACTGGTATTTAAGTGTATCGGAAAACCAGAAGGGCTTTGGCGGTAATGCTCAGTGGGCATTCAAAGATTTTGGTACTCCACTTCGTCCTGAGGATCCGATCCCTTATATGAATCAAAAGGGTCTCGTGGATCGTGAAGGGCGACCGAAAGACGCGTTTTATGTTTTTAAAAGCTACTGGGCTAAGAAACCATTTGCCTATATTGAATCACATACCTGGACTGAACGATCCGGACAAGAAGGCAAGGCTAAAGATATATCAGTATATAGTAATTGTGCAGAAGTAGAACTTTTATTCAATGGCAAAAGCATGGGAAGAAAAGTAAAAAATAAAGATAGTTTTCCTGCCGGCGGATTAAACTGGCCAGTATCGTTTAGAGAAGGGGAAAATGAAATGATTGCCATTGGCTATAATAAGGGTTTGATAGTCACCAGTGATAGTTTGAATATAAATTTTTCTTACAGGAAACCAGGTACTGCAGACAAAATAAAATTAAGTACTACTATTTTGCCCAATGGAAATTATCTGATCGAAGCTGTTGCAATAGACAAAAACGGTTACAGAGCTACGAATTATGAAAAAAGGATCTATTTTTCACATGACGGTTCCGGTATGTTGATGGGTGAATATGGCGTGCCTGACAAAAGCAGAATTATTGAAATGGCAAACGGAAGGGCGGTCATTGAGTTTATTCCCGGTAAAGGTGCATCATTGATTGAAGCCAGGAATCAGGATTTTAAAGGGAGCTATATAACCATTGATACTCCTACATTAAATAAAGTAAAAAAATAGCTATTAAATTGTTGGACAACTAAAAGTATATAGTTTAAATAAATAATAAACATTTAATAATGAAAAGTATTCAAAAATTCTATGGAATAATTCAAAAAGGCATTTGGATAACATTACTTGTTTTTATGACCGCAAACACAAGTATATCACAAGCAAATAAGCCTGTCATTGATGTAAAAAAACAATTTAAGCTGGCAGCAAGTCAATATCAGGGTATGTTGGCCAGTCATCCGGATGTAAAAAAATTTCCACAATCTACCAAGCCTGACGGCAGCCCCCATGACAGAACTTCAGAATGGTGGTGCAGCGGTTTTTTTGGAGGTTCATTATGGTATATTTATGAATTTACAAAAGATACCACATTCAAATCTGCCGCACACAAATGGACAATGGCAGTAGAAAAAGAGAAGCATAATACCCGTACGCATGATTTGGGCTTTATGCTATATTGTACTTTCGGCAACGGATACAGAATTACAAAAGACAGGTCATATGTAGAACCAATGGTTACAGGAGCCAATTCTTTGGCTACAAGATTTGATCCCGCTATTGGATTAATAAAATCATGGGATAAAAAGGATATTTGCGAATACCCAGTTATCATCGATAATATGATGAATCTGGAGTTTCTGTTTTGGGCAGCTCGGTATAGTAAAGACAAAAAGCTATATAATTTAGCATTGACTCATGCTGACAATACGCTTAAAAATCATTTTAGAGATGATCACAGTAGCTTTCACGTGCTTTGTTACGAGCCTGGAGCAAAAGCAATAATAAAAAAGACCCATCAGGGAGCTGCAGATTCATCAGCATGGGCTAGAGGCCAGGCCTGGGCTTTGTATGGATATACCGTAATGTTTAGGGAAACAAAGGATATAAAATATTTAAAAAAAGCGGAAGGTATTGCCAAGTTTCTTATAAATCATCCCAATATGCCTGAAAATAAGATTCCATTTTGGGACTTTAATGCTCCTAATATTCCAAACGAAGAACGCGATGCTTCAGCAGCCGCAATTACTGCTTCAGCATTATTGGAGTTGAGTACTTTCAGCAAGTCAAATAAAAAACTATATTTTTCATTTGCAGAAGAAATTTTAAAAAACTTATCTACAGATGAATATCTTGCAAAACCAGGAGAGAACAATAATTTTATTTTAAAACATTCTGTCGGAAATAAGCCCAATAAGTCAGAGGTTAATACACCTATTATTTATGCAGATTACTATTACTTGGAAAGTTTAATACGTTATTCTAAACTTACCAAAGCAAAATAAATATCATGAAGAACAGTATTATATTCCTTTTCATTTTGGGTTTACTTCAGATTTCGATCTTATCTGCACAGCCAACAAGTAAAGTAACTATTTCTATCTCCAATATGGGGAAGGATTCAGTACGTGAAAAAGTAATACAAATTCCCTGGACTTTGGTGAAAAGTAAAATGCCTAATGTGGATACTTCAAAACTAATAGTACTGGACGCATCAGGAAAAAAGCAATTAGCTTTTCAATTTGAAAAAAATGGTACTGATTCCATTCACAATTTATTGTTGCAAATGAGTATCGGGAAGGGGCAAACTAAAGGGATAATACTTGCCTACGCTAAAAGAGTGTATTTTCCTTCTAAAACCTATGGTCGATTTGTCCCTGAAAGAAAAGAAGATTTTACGTGGGAGAATGATAAAATTGCTTTCAGAATGTATGGAAAGGAATTGGAAAAGACGCCTAAGGAGAATGCTTATGGCATTGATGTTTGGGTCAAAAGTACAGACAGGATGGTCATTAATGAGAGGTATCTGCGAGGAAAATACCATGAAGATATAGGCGATGGGCTGGATTATTATCATGTCGGACTTACACTTGGTGCTGGCAATTGTATGCCTTATGTCAATGACAGTATTTATTATTCCAAAAACTATACAAGTTGGAAAATATTGGACAATGGACCATTAAGAACGACTTTTGAATTGGGTTATGATGTTTGGGATGTCAATGGTAAAAATGTTGCAGCTACCAAAAACATAAGTATTGATGCCGGCAGCCAGATGAATAAAATTATGGTTACTTATCTACATGATCAAAAAGAGAAACTTCCCATCGCTATAGGTATAGTAAAACGTGCAGACAAAGGTGTGATCCTGCAAAATGAACAGCAAGGGATCATGGGATATTGGGAACCACCTTACAAAACAGATGGTACAACTGGAGTAGGTGTGATTATACCCGGTGGTTTGACAAGAATGTCAGTAACGGGAAAACAAATTTTAGCATATGCTGAGACTAATGAGAATGAAACATTTACATACTATACCGGAGCTGCATGGGATAAAGCGGGAGTTATTACCAATGAGCAACAATGGTTTGATTATTTGAAAAAGAAAAAAATCGAGCTGGAATCAGCAAAAATTGTTTTTCGATAACTGCAGTAGAGTGAGGGAGATTATTGTTAAAGTTAACTTATACATTTCCCGGTCCGGGATATTTAACTAAATCTGCAGGAATTAAGATTCAAAATCAATTCCAATCTCAGGAATAAATTTGACCATTAAAAAAATTATTGAAAATATTTTGAACTTATAGATTTATAATATTATATTTGCATTGTTTAAAATTGGTCAACCAATAATTGGTCAACCAATAATTGTAAAAATGACCGTATGTTAGATAGTTTGCAAAAAATTCAAATTGAAAAGCCGGTTGACAAGATCATCAAACAAATCAAAAACCTTATAAGTAATGGTGAAATCAAACCCGGTGATAAGCTGCCTCCGGAAAGGGTTTTGGCAGAACACTTAGGTGTAGGCAGAAGTCAGGTACGGGAAGCCATTCAGAAGCTGGAATTTTATGGCATCCTTCGCACTTATCCACAAAGCGGCACTTTTGTATCGGGCATTGGTATAGTAGCCCTTGAAGAATTAATATCTGATATAGTGAATCTTGAGGATCATGATTTTCATTCACTGATAGAAACAAGAGTTTTACTGGAGAAAGAAGCAGCTTTTCTTGCTGCGACTAGGAGGACACCAGATGATATTGTTTCCTTAAAAAATGCTATACAAGCATATGATGCAAAGATCAATCAAGGACTAACTGCAGTGGAAGAAGACTTGCTATTTCACATCAAAATTGCCGAGGCAAGCAAAAACAATGTGCTAAAGTCATTAATGATGATAATTACTCCTGATATACTTAAAAATTACGTTCAACTTAAAGCATGTAAGCCGGATTCGTTTAATAAGGCAATGACGGAGCACCATATTATATTGCAACACATAGTAAATATGGAACCAAAATTGGCGGCTGAAGCTATGCAATTGCATCTTATAGGCGTAGTTGAATTTAGTAAAAAGATAATAAAGGAACAATAACCATGTAAGATTTGACAACATTTAAAGCCATCTATTGACATATTGATATTAATATCTTGAGTATGAAATTTTCAGTTTTTTTACATGTTTTGTTTTCGGTACTGATGATAGTTCCATCGGCTAAAGCGGATAAAGTAATAAAAGTCAAAAATGCTGATGAATTAATTCTGGCTATTTCTAAAGCAAAACCAGGTACAACCATCAAAATGACAAAGGGTGTGTGGAAAAACATTGAAGTCGATTTTTATGGCAATGGAACCCCTACAAAACCCATCACCCTTGAAGCAGAGAAATCAGGACAAGTTTTTATTGAGGGTGAATCAAATCTTAAAATGTCGGGTACCTACCTGACGGTCAAAGGGCTCATATTTCGTAATGGATATACTCCTTCAAGCGATGTAATAGCTTTTCAAAAAAACAAAGGAAATGTGTGCAACCATTGTCGTGTGACGGAATGTGTCATTGATGATTTTAATAATCCCGAAAGGTTTGAACAGGATATTTGGGTTTCCCTTTTTGGAAAAAACAATAGATTTGATCATAATCATTTGACAAGAAAAAGAAATCAGGGAGTCACAGTTGCTGTCCGGCTCGAGGGAGAGGAAAGCAGAGAAAATCACCATCAGATTGATCACAATTACTTTGGGCCTCGGCCTGCACTAGGATCAAATGGTGGTGAAACTATAAGGATTGGAACCAGCCATAATTGTACGTCCAACTCAAATACGGTAGTGTCAGATAATTTTTTTGACAGATGCAGTGGTGAGGTAGAAATTATCTCAAATAAGTCTTGTCAGAACATTTTCAGAAACAACACTTTTTTTGAATGTCAGGGCACCATAACACTAAGACATGGGAATGAAACGCTGGTAGAAAACAATTACTTTTTTGGAAACAGAAAACCTCACACCGGCGGTATTAGGGTAATAAACGAAAATCAGAAAGTCATAAACAATTATTGTGAAGGATTGACAGGTTACAGATTCAGAAGTGCATTTGCCATTATGAATGGAGTGCCGAATTCCCCTGCAAACAGATATCTGCCAGTGATAAACGCCTATGTTGCCAACAATTCTTTTATAAATTGTGATAATATACAGATTTGCACCGGAAGTGACAAAGAGAGAAGTGTTCCACCCAAATCCAGTGTGATTTCCAATAATATATTTTACAACACACAAAAACCGGATGTTTTTAAAATATTTGATGACATAAGTGGCATCCGCTTTGATAGCAATGTGGTGAGTTCAAATATTGATTTGTTTGCAGCTCAGGGTTTTATCAAAAAAGATAACATTTTAAGCTTATCTAATAGATTGATGTTATCACCAATAGATATGAAAGTGGGATTTGTACCCAATGAAAAGTTCATCAGGCCCACAAAAGAAAACACAGGTATAAAATGGTACCCCAAACCAGGAGATGATGTAGCATTTGGTTCTGGTAAAACTATTACTTTAAGTACAGCGATAAGGGATTTGTATCAAGCTGTCAAATCCGCTTCACCAGGAGACAGAATTTTGATTCCAAAAGGTAAGTACACCGTTGAAAAATCCATCAATATTAATTTTCCATTGACAATAGAAGGAATGGGTAATACATCAGATGTGACCATTTATTTTGAAAAATCAACATTATTTAATATCGAGAACGGTGGTTCACTACAGCTCAAAAATTTGGTCATTTCCGGCGCCGAAGCCCCGGATAATCCTGGAAACGCTGTAATCAGGACAAGTAAATACCCTATGACGCACAACTATAAACTTTTTATGGAAAACTGTGATTTTCAGGATATGACAGTCAACCATAGTTTCAATGTTTTTGGGGTATATAAACATACTTTTGCTGATTCTATCTATGCTAAAAATTGTACATTTAAAAATGTCAGTGGGT
Organism: Saprospiraceae bacterium; assembly: GCA_043748345.1. Classification (GTDB taxonomy): domain Bacteria; phylum Bacteroidota; class Bacteroidia; order Chitinophagales; family Saprospiraceae; genus OLB9. The sequence goes on along the minus strand of JAYTNJ010000097.1, from coordinate 5,338 downwards.
CTGTTTTTACTTTTGATAAGGAGTCAGAAGATTTAGGCATTTATAATGTCGAAAATATGTATATCGATCAGTGTCAATTTGAAAATATTGATTGTGCTGCTATCGATTTGTATCGCGGCGGAACAGATGAGAGTACGCTAGGACCAGTGCTCAATGTCGTATCCAGCAAATTTAAAAATGTTGGATTTGGACAAAGAAATATTAAGAAAGCTTCCATAATGATACATGGTGTTCAGTATGCATTTTTTAATCAAAATACTTTTGAAAAATCAAAAGCAATAAATATGTTCCTCATAGTAGGAGATCCAATCATAAAGTTTTCAGAAAATAAATTCATTGATAGTGAAAAGATTATTTCCAATAGTGATAAATATGAATTTAAAGAGTAGTCATCCCTAAGAATTTTAGTTTTTATGTTCAGAAGCCACACATTATTTATTTTATTCCTGTTGTTTTCAATTTTCATCAAGGTTGAAGCACAGCGACATCCTGGTTTGACACTCACACAAGACGGTCTTAAAATCATAAAAAAGAATATAAACCATGCTCCGTTGTTTAAAATCACCTACAATGATGTAAAAGCAGAAGTAGATAAATGGATGCTTTCAGGGATAAGCGTTCCACTGCCGAAAGACATGCCTGGTGGTTTTAGCCATGAAGTGCACAAAAAAAACTACCTGATGTTGCAGGCTGCCGGCAACATTTACCAAATATCCGGTGAGAAAAAGTATGCTTCGAATATTCACAAAGTTTTATTGGCTTATGCGCAACTATATCCGGGTTTATCAAAACATCCTTCAACACGATCTTATGCACCTGGTAAAATTTTCTGGCAATGCCTGAATGATGCCAACTGGTTGGTGTATGTCAGTCAGGCTTATGATTGTATTTATGAATCACTCAGTCAGACTGAAAGAAGTTATCTTGAAACTAATTTGTTTCGTCCGTTTGCAGATTTCCTTTCCATTGAAAACCCTGCTTTTTATAATAGAATTCATAACCATAGCACATGGGGAAATGCTGCTGTTGGGATGATGGCTCTTGTAATGGGTGACAAAGATCTGCTGGACAGAGCAATGTATGGAATCAAAGGCATGTCTGCATTATCAGAATTTGACAATGATGGTGGACGTATAGAAATCAATAAAAAAGCCGGTTTTTTGGCACAGATAGATGATGCCTTTTCTCCGGATGGTTATTATTTTGAAGGGCCGTATTACCAGCGATATGCTTTGTCTCCATTTATACTCTTCTCTCAGGCACTTGCCAATTGTAAACCAGAGCTTCAAATTTTTTCATATAGAGATCATATTCTAAAAAAAGCAGTCACATCGCTTATAAATCTATCTGATTCCAAAGGCCAATTCTTTCCGGTAAATGATGCTCAAAAAGGTATGTCGATTCATTCAAGAGAGCTGATTGCAGCTGTAGACGCTGTATATTTTTATGATGGGAAAGATCCATCTTTGCTTTCAATTGCAGCTCAACAAGGAATAGTTACATTAGATCTTTCCGGATTTGAAACTGCAAGGGCTATACATCAAGGTAAGGTAAAATCGTTTATAAAGAATAGCATTAATTTTAGGGATGGTTCAGACGGTAAAGGAGGCGGAATATCAGTATTGCGAAGTCAATCCGGCAACAGAGAGTTTTCCTGTTGTTTTAAATACGGCGTCCAGGGCAGTGGTCATGGTCACTTTGACAGACTATCCTTTTCTTTATATCTGGATGATGAGGAAATATTACAAGACTATGGTTCAGCGAGATGGGTCAATATTGATCAAAAACAAGGCGGTATATATCTGAAAGAAAATCAAACCTGGGCAAAACAGACTATAGCTCATAATACAGTTACTATCAATGAAAAATCACAATTTAATGGTAATACCCAAAATGGTGAGTTGCATGCTTCAGATTACTTTTTTTCCGACTTTAGCAATCCTGATATTAAAATTGTAAGTGCCAAAGACTCCAGAGCTTATGCGGGTGTAGAGTTACATCGCACGTTATTTATGGTACATGATGATCTTTTTAAACAGCCCATATTAATTGATATTTTTGGCATCACTTCTGATTCATCCGTAAATGCGGATCTGCCATTTCATTTCAAAACTCAATATATGGCATCATCCTTCCCCATCGATGTTGAAACTACTTCTTTGAAAACTTTGGGAAGTAGCAGCGGATATCAGCATCTGTGGAAAGAAGGGTCGGGAAAATTAAATCAATCTCCTTATTCAGTAACTTGGTTTTCTGACGGAATGTTTACCACACAGTATGGGCTTTCAGACGATGATGACGAGGTGATATTTGCCCGAATAGGGGCTAATGATCCTGATTTCAACCTTAGAAAGGAACCATTATATATTCATCGCAAAAAAAACAAAAAAAATGCTGTATTTGTAAATGTTATTTGTACTCATGGTGCTTACAATCCTGTTGATGAAATTCCCAACCAACCTTATTCGGCCTCTGTCAAAATCAAGCTTAAATGTCATAATCAGCAATATACAATTGCGGAAATAACAACGGCCGATAAAAATATTTGGACAATTATGATTTCACACGATGATGTTGGATTAAACAAAGTTCACAGATATGAAGTAGGAAATTTAAAATTTGAATGGGAAAAACCCATCTCAATTGTAAAAACAATAAAATAATGGCAAAAAAATCAAGCAATGAATTTTTATTTGGAAATCAGATTCCTTGGGAAGAGGTGGGGCCAGGACTTAAGAGACAAATAATGGGCTATGACGATAAAATTATGCTTGTCAAAGTTGATTTTAAAGAAGGTGCAGTAGGTGTCATGCATAATCATCATCATTCGCAGGTGACATATGTGGAGTCAGGTGAATTTGAAATGACAATAGGTGATCAGGTAAAAACCATTTTCAAAGGGGATTCTTATTATATACCTCCTTTTGTGATGCATGGATGCGTGTGCAAACATGATGGAGTACTGATTGATGTATTTAGCCCACTCAGAGAAGATTTTATTCATTTGTCTTCTGATAAAATGTAATATTATGAAAATTAATGGATTAAGATGGTATATAGTGAGCTTGGTGGGACTGGCAACGGTTATAAACTATATAGATAGGAATGCATTAGGCATACTGTGGCCCCAAATATCTTTAGATCTAGGTTTCTCTGAACAGGCATCAAAAAATGCATATGCCACTATATCAGTTTTTTTCCTGATTTCATACGCCATAAGCAAAGGATTGTCAGGCAGATTATTTGACATTATTGGTACAAGATTGGGATTTGTAATTTCCATAGTGGTTTGGTCAGGATCAGCTATGCTGCACGCTTTTGCATCAGGTGCTATGAGTTTGAGTATATTCAGAGCCATGTTGGGAGCAGGAGAAGCGGGAAACTGGCCGGGTGCAACAAAGTCAAATGCAGAATGGTTCCCAGTTAAAGAAAGAGCACTTGCTCAGGGTATTTTTAATTCAGGGGCTTCATTAGGTGCTATAATTTCAGCTCCGCTTATTGCGATTATTTTTTCATTAATAGGGTGGAAGGGGACTTTCATATTGATTGGACTTCTCGGACTTTTATGGATATTTCCTTGGCTTTATTTTCATAGGGGCAACCCTGATGTGTCTCCATTAATTTCAGAGGAAGAAAGAGAATATATTTTGAAAGGAAGTATTGCGGAGAATGGACCCACCGAAAAAATAGAAAAGGGGCTTACCTGGGGAGAGTTACTAGCGTATAGAGAGACTTGGGCCATTATAATTTGCAGATTTTTATTAGATCCGATATGGTGGCTTTTTGTGATTTGGTTGCCTATTTATCTGAATGACTCATTTGGATTTAACATAAAAGAGATTGGTGCATTTGCATGGGTTCCATATTTGGGAGCAGCTATAGGAAGTATCTTTGGTGGGTGGTTGGCCAGAAAGTTTATTGTCAATGGGTGGACTATTGATAAAACAAGAAAAGTGATCATAAGTGCCTCGGGTGTATTTATGCTGATTGGGCTAATTGCCGGTGCTTATGCCAGCAGTCCGGTTGTCGCCATGTTATTAATAGCAACTGTACTTTTTGGATTTCAAATGGCTATTGGCAATATCCAGACCATGCCTTCTGATTATTTTTCAGGCAAATCCATAGGTACTTTGTCCGGATTGGGAGAAGCCGCTGCTGCAGCCGGAACCATATTACTATCAACATATATGATTCCGTATTTATCAAAAGAAAGTTACATGCCGGTATTTATGCTTGGAGCTTTACTAGTACCCATAGGTATAGCAGCAATATTTATATTAGGAGGAACAATACAAAGAAAAACCATTAAATAATATAAAATTTACAATCATGAAATTAACAGGAAAAGTAGCCATAGTGACCGGAGGTGGCCGCGATATTGGAAGGGCAGTTTGCCTAAAACTTGCTAAAGAAGGGGCAAAAGTGGTCATCAATTATTTTGATAGTGCCAAACACGGAGCTGAGACACTAAAACAGATAGAAGCTGAAGGCGGGAAAGCCATTACAGTATTTGCAGACGTTACAAAACAAAAAGACATTGACAATTTGATTCAGAAAACGATAGCGGCTTTTGGAGAAAAGATTGACATATTAGTAAACGTGGCAGGAGGTTTATTTGCAAGGAAAACAATAGAAGAAATGGATGAAGCTTTTTTCGATTTATTACTCAATGTAAATTTCAAATCTGTTTTTATGGTAACAAAAGCTGTCAAACCTTACATGGGTCAAGGCGGTGTCATAGTTAATTTTGCTTCACAAGCAACAAGAGATGGCGGTGGGCCTGGTGCGTCCGTTTATGCCGCTTCTAAAGGAGCAGTATCGACATATACAAGAGCTTTGGCAAAAGAGTTTGGACCTCAGGGCATCCGTGTCAATGCTGTTTGCCCCGGAATGATTTCAACAAAGTTTCATGATGACTTTACAAAAGATCAGGTAAGGCAAAATGTGGCAAATAGTACACCGCTGAGAAGAGAAGGTCAAGCATCTGAGGTGGCTGATTTGGTCTGTTACCTAGTTTCGGATGATTCGTCATTTTTAACAGGGAATAATGTTGATATTAATGGCGGCTTAGCCTTCAGTTAATTGGCAATGGTGCCGAAGTTTGATATATTCCAATGAAATTAGACAATTTTATACCATATTACAGATTATTGTTTCTAAGTACTATTTTAATTTTGCTGTTCAAATTAGGTTATTTTATTCCTGTCTAATATTGGAATATTATATACAGTGACAGTTGTATATAGTTACCCCCAATGTTCGGACAGTTTAATCTTAATTTATAATAAATATATTATTATTTATTATTATATGTTTCTTTTCTTTTTTTGTTACTTTT
>JAYTNJ010000096.1:0-8744 GCA_043748345.1 Saprospiraceae bacterium | reverse complement strand
ATTTTTGATGCAATCTTGCAATATATTTAATAATGTTACATATATAATATATTAATTTAATATTAATTTACTTTTTATCTTTTAATGTGCAAGCAAGTTTTTATTTGTTGGTCATTTCACCCCTGTTTCACCTAACTTCTTCCATAATTGTATATATTTTCAGAAAAGATTCCGTTTTAATTTTTTAAGATGCAAAAAATCACAGTTGGCCAGTTTGGGTGTGCGTGGCAGATTCACTTTTGTAGCATTTTTAATGTCAGGTATCGAAAACTGATGCAAAGCTTAATCCGTTGTTCCGTGTGTGTCTAAGACCATTCAGAAGACATACTAGAGCTATCCTTAATGGTTTATATCTGATAGTTTATATAAGAAGAAGTACATAAGATACACCCAATCAATATTCGAAATAAGAACATCATGAGAATAACTTTTTAATATGTTCTTCAGACCATCCCAAACTACCTGTCATGCCCTTACCACCTATTGCTGTGACTATATGAATTCTGTCCTCGATGGTACGGTGATATATCTCGCCTGATTTGCACTGACTATAACATCCTATCCATGTTCTAGTGATTTTATAATCCATATTCATAATGGCCGATGCTGCATCGACCATAAAACTATTGATCACTTCATTGGTTTCAAACAAACGAAGGTCATCTCTGTGATTGACATCTGCATATTCATGACTATCGCCCAGAATAATCGATCCTTTAGCAGTTTGTTTGAATAGGATGTGAACGCCAAATCTACGTTGGAAATCTTGATCATTTTCTCTGGACTTGATCGCTTGGTATGAAGGACATTCCTGAAAACTTTCATACCTTCTGATCGTCCATCCGGTCAATATAGAACCTGGTATTTTTAGTGTTTCTTTTTGTGGTACGGTCTCCATCATTTGCAATTTTACGAGTGTGATATCACTCTCTGCAAATAACTCAGGATATAGGGTAGAAAACTCATCACCATTGCAAAGTATCAATTGGCCCGCTAGCCACTTATCTCCTTGATGATCAAAGGCTATCACCTCATGGGCATTGGTGTAAATGTCTATGACCGTCCTATTATAAGCGACGTCCAGACCTAGGTTTTTGATGAGAAATAGCGTAAGTGCCGGAATGGTTTTTTGCGGATCTGCATTGATTTCATCTGGATAAAACAAAGCAGCTTTGCAGTATTCTTTTGATAAGGTTGGATATCTTTTAATGCATTCTTCGGCTGTAAGCAATTGAGAGGGATAGTCATTGAAATGATTGATGTTATGCAACTCCTCCAGAAGTTGTATTTCTTCATCATCTGATGCGATATAAATGCTTCCTTCTTGTCGGATGGCGATGTCTGCTTTTTTGGCAATATTAAGGTAATGATGCACAGAAGAACGTCCATAGCCTTGCCAGGTAGCTGAGAATCCTGATGGTACAATCTGCCCAAAATTGCGGATACTTGCACCCATGGCCTTACCATTTTTTTCCAGCAGCAATACTTTTTTCTTCTTTAACAATGCGTGGTATGCGTGAGAAAGTCCTAAGATGCCACCACCGACGATGATCAAATCATATTTTTGCATACTGTTCATAAACACGGGTTTCTTTTGATGAAGAAGATTCTGTAGATGATTTATATTTCCGATTGACCACAAAATAAGTCAATACGATCAGCCCAAAACAAAGAGTGCCTGCCACCAGGCTCAATGTCACGTAAAATGACAGCCAGGATATCTTCGCATTGCCAAAATTTTTAAATAACATGATACCCACACTTCCTAGGTATCCGAAGGCATCCGCCATATACATCAGAAAACCCACATTGCCGGTAATCCTGAAAGCGGCAATAAATCGGTCGAATATCAAGCCATTATAAATGATATATGGTATAAATAACCCGCTTCCAGAAAGAACCATCCACCAAACAGGAGACATGCTTCCCAATGAAAACAGGATGGTTGTCATGAGCAACATCAGCGCACCGGATAGTGTCAGTAGCATATTGATATTTAGTGCTTTGCGATTGTCTTTGATCAGAAACATCATGCCCAAAATCACCAAAATAAGTATAGTAGCGGGAATCTCTGTTGTGGTATAAATGGAAGTGTTTTTGCTAAAGCCTAATTCACTCCATATTTCTACGCCAAAATTATCTCTGATGTCGCGTATCATAGTGAGTGTGATATAAATGACGACAAAAAGTACCAGAATAGGTCTGTAGTTTTTAATGAGTTCTTTTCGTTGATGGGCATCCATGGCTTGTCTCGGAGCACGAAGTCTGATGTCTTCACTATCAGGTGCTGGAATACACGACAACATCCACACTGAAATCAACATGACTGGAAAAAATATCAATCCTATGATCGCCGGCATCGATGTCTCGGCAATGCCGGATTGGATCATATATTGGCCCATAGATTTTGCTACACCTGATGACAATATAAAATTTGCACTCAGGATGACGGTCAATATTTCAGTAATCCTGCGACCTTCCAGATATTGAAAAACGATGCCCCAAATCAATCCTAGCGGCAAGCCATTGAGCAAAAGCCATATTAAACCATAAGGAAATGGTGTCCACATGAATCCTGCAAGTGCAGCAAAAGAAAAGCTGATCAAGCCAATAAAATATAGATTCCTTTTACTTCCATCCAAGCCAGAAATAAACCGAATCCCTATGAATTTTGAAATAGCATAGCCAATCACCTGCGCTATGACAAGCAATATTTTATAATCCATATCCCAAAGCGTCCAATCATCGTAGGTGGCTGCTGTGAATGGCTTGCGGTACATATACATACAAAAGTAGGAAACAAAAGCGGCAATGCTCGCCCATAACGTCAACATCACAGGATGTCGATCCAACCAATCTCTTATGGCCAGGTGAAGGCTCAAAGGGTATTATTAGCTTCTTCAATGATGGGTATCAGTTCCCTTAGATTATGGATGATATAATCAGGATTTTCTTTTTTTAGCTGATCATGGGTTTGTGCACCGGTTGTGATGCCGATGCTGTACTTAACCTTAGCGTTTCTTCCTTCCAGAATATCAATAGCAGAATCACCCACTTTGATACATTCCCAGGGATTAATTTGAAAATGTTTAAGTGCATAGCTAATCATGTCAGGGGCAGGGCGACTATTTTCTACCATATCGGCAGTTACAAGTAAATGAATATCTCTGCCGACAATACAATCTACTTTTTTGAGTATTTTTGTAGCCACATCTTTGGTATAACCTGTGTTGAAGACTACTTTTACATCACGTTTATAAAGAAAAAAAAGTGTCGATCTGAGCCCATCATAGAGCTTCATATCAATGATTTCATAAGCATCTTCCAAAAGCACGGAAAATTGATCATAAATGGTTTTTGCAGTTATTTCATCCACCATTTCCTGCATAACTTCTTCATAAACATCTTTAATAGCTTGTAATTTTTCTTTGCCGGCTCCAAATTCCAAAACCTGTTCTAGAGTTGCCGGTATCTGATATCCATTTAATGCTTTCTGAACACATTTATATACTACATTATCTTCATCAATCGTAGTGCCAGCCATATCAAAAACCACCATTTTTATCATTGGAAATTTGCCTTTGGTTAAGTGCCGCAAAAATCTTTATTTATACTGAGTAAGTGACGGAATGTGAGGTTATGGATTTGTTATGGTTATATTAAGGGAAGGTGAGAAGTAAGATGAAAATGATTGATTTTCTTGGATTTTTGAACCTAAATGTAAATTTAATCGTTAGATATCGTATTACATAATTTGAAATTTTGCGGCGGTTGTAAAATTTAGTGTTGGATTATTGTGACGTTATTAAATATAAAATTCATTTAAAAAATGAAAACAGCAGTGCAAATAGATGTGACCTTTGAGCAAGTACTTTCTGTAGTTAAGCAGCTTCCCAAGGAGCAACAAATACAATTAACCAAAGAATTGGAAAAAGAAGTTGTTGGAGATAAACTCTCTAGACTCCTAAAATCATTTAGGGCAAATGACCTGACATTAGAAACTATCAACGAAGAAGTAGAACTTGTAAGACAAGAAATTTATGATAGAGAAAAATGTTAAAGTAATATTTGACACTAATGTTTGGATAAGTTTTTTGATTGGTAAGCGACTATTTAAAATTAAACAATATATTTTAGATGGACATATCCAAATCATAACTTGTGAACAGTTAATTACAGAAATCAGGTTGGTCACAGGACGTGAAAAAATAAAAAAATACTTTCACAAAGCTGATGTAGAAGAACTTTTGGAACTTTTGGATATTATAGCTGAAAAAGTTGAAATAAAAACCACACATTTTATTAGTAGAGACCCGAAAGATAATTTTTTGTTAGACTTAATCGATTTTTCGAAAGCGGATTATTTAATAACTGGAGATAAAGATCTACTAGAACACAACCCATTCAAGACAGCACAAATTTTATCCCCTTCTGAATTTGAGAATCAAATTTCATAAATACTTTTTCTATTGAGTTTAAAATCTTTTGACAAATTGTGATTTTATGGATTTGTTATGGTTATATTAAAGGAATGGGGGATTGAAAGAAAAAAAATGATTTTCGTAGATATTTGAACCAAAATATAAATTTAATCAGTAGCTATTTTGTGTGTAATTTGAAATTGGAACTATTTTTACAATTTCTAAAAATCAATAACACTTAAATACTTCATTTTATATTAAACAAGGTTTTTTCGATACTTTCAGTTAGTTCCGTGCTGACCTGAGCATCAGCTGCAAATTTAGACCATTGAGAGATAGTTTGGTTTATTTCAGCGATAATATTCGTTGCTTTTTTACATTTGATAGATTCTCCGATATTCATTAGATCATCTTTAGAAATATTGTTTCTTTTGTTATTGATACTCAGAGCATGCTGACTCACCCATTCGCTTCCAGGACGGTAGGCATGACAAATATCGTATGCAGGTGTTAGTTCCCATTTTTCATCTTTTTTTAATCTAAAAGCAAAATTTTTTGTGTGGTCGTCACAATTTCGGGCAATGACATTAAAAATCATTCGCCTATACATTTGTTCCATGTCTTGATAAGTCAATTTTAGCTCCCTCATAGTTTGAAATAGCTGTTCATAACTAAAACTCTTGACCATATTGAAATCAAAATGTTTAAGGGCACAAAATGTCTGAATATGATGCTTGGTTCCACCACCTTCACGGTCAAACCTTTTTGTCATAAAATGAGCTCTACCATTTTCTTCTAATAGCCGAGATGGCATCATATCTATACCACAGGCTACAGCCATATTGTAATAAGCCATTTCCACTCTTCCATATCCTTTGCTTTTTCCAAGTTGTACATCGCTTACATTGTCCAATTTTATCAACCAATGTTCAAATCCGTTTGGAGCAATTGTTTGACCAGATTTCACTTCTCCCGTTTTTTCATTATATGCAATGACTGCTTTGGGGCGAGCGCCCCCTGCAGATGTCCCTATTTTTAAAATATCCAATACTGCTTTTTCTTCATCCTTTTGAAGATTTGTAGTGAAAGATTCTCTTTTGGATAGTATTTTTTGAGCCATATCCACAAGACTGTTTATCTCAACGGAAAATGCTTTTTTACTATCACTCATCATTGCAGGTTCAAATTCTAATGCGCCCATGCCTCTATTTCCAATGAAGCATAACATCTCTACAGGGTTCATACTATCTTGCGGCCGTCCTTGTTGGGCTAACCAAATATTGATCAATTGATTTCCGTATTTGTCGGGTAGCACATCAGCTAATAAGCCTGGCAAACCTTTGAAAGTATCGCAATCTGCATTTTTGTTTCTACGTAATTCCGGGAATGTAAATATTTTATTTGCTGATGCAATAGGAAGCTTTAACGGCGCTAAATTCCATTGGAGTTTTTTAAATTTTGGGTCATACTCAAAACTTGCCAAACCTTTCCTCTCATCCCAGGAAACGGCTCCTACAAGTTCTCCCCATATTTTTACAAATGCTGTATTCATGATTTTAAATCCACTTTATATCTTTTATCTTCTGATTTCCCACTAGCTCTTTTGCGTTTTTTTTGCTCCATTATAGCCAATGTTAGTGGACTCATGGTTTGCGCCACATTAAAACTTTCCATGAAATGCAATTGATCCAATACTCTCAATACTTGAATAAAAGTAGCCAAAGTGACAGTTTCGCCACGCTCCAATAAACTTAATGTAGAGCGGCTCATCCCTGCTGCTTTTGCCAATGTCTCTTGTGTTTTGTTTTGCTCCATGCGATGGTGTCTGATAAATACACCAATATGCTCTGCCAAAACATGATCACTCATAGAGTCCCAATTTGTGTATGATAAACCAGTCATAAAATACAATAATTACCATTAGTGAATGAATAACAATACAAAATTAGGTTATATTAATGAATGAATCAAATAATATTTACAAATCTTCATATTATGTATGATATTTCATTCTTAATGTATTAAATTGGTATTTAATGAATGAATTAGCATGCAAAGTTTTTCAAAAGAGTTCCATTTTATTAATCTCATTATTTTGACAGAGCACCACTTCACCGCAACTTAACCATACCTTAATATTCCCAATACGTCAAGGTAAAGATCAAACAATAATTTTGCCATTCAAAAGTATGACATCATGGACGACAGAATATTTCAAATCACAGATTCTATCATTTCGCTGTACAGAAAGTATGGGGACGAACTCTATTTTGGAGAAGGAGTGACGCAATTGCAGCATGCGCTTCAGGCTGCAAATCTTGCTAAAGCTAGCGGTTCTGATGATGAAACGATCCTTGCTGCTTTTCTACATGACATCGGACATCTGTGTATCGATGAGAGCGAAGAACATCAGGTGATGGATAGTTATGGCGTCGTAGATCACGAGACTCTTGGTGCTAATTTCCTTCTAAAAAAGGGCTTTTCTAATAAAGTATGCAGACTTATTGCTTCTCATGTGAATGCCAAGAGATATCTTACGTATAAATACCCTGAATATTATGTACAACTATCTGAAGCAAGCAAACACACACTGGAGTTTCAAGGTGGGAAGATGAGTCGAGAGGAAGCAAGCCATTTTCAGGAAGACCAGCATTTTGACAGTTATATCCAATTGAGAAAATGGGACGAAATGGCTAAGTCCGAAGTTCCATTAGAAGAAAATTTGGAATTTTTCAGACACTTGATAAACAACCATTTGGTCAGTCAAAAAAATACATCCAATATATAGGAATAAAACAAATCGATGCATCATAGATCCGTATTTTTATTAAATCTGATCACCTTGTCCCTTTGATTATTATCGGGCAGGGTGATTCAATTTTTTTTATTAAAACCTTATCTCCAGTCTTCCACATATGCATAAAAAAGAGCTGTGCGAGATGAAATTTAATCACAAAATAAGCAAAATAAGAAGATACATCATTGTGAAGAAAAAAGTGGATGATAGACCCAATTGTACATGGAAACTGCTATTTCAAGAATTGCATGGATATCGATTCTGATACTATGCGACCAATTAAGACTTGAATTTGGATTAGATTAGGAATATATAATTTTAAACCAGATGGTGAAAATTAAAGTGTCTTTAAAATGATATTTTTATTCCCAAAACAGCACTTCTACCAACTCCATTTATGCCAGAACCATGAAGCCTGTAATCAGCGTCTCCAAGATTTTGTAATGCTACATTCAAGCTAACTGTTTTCCAATTATAAGAACCATATACATTCATTATTTGCCATGCTTCGGTTCCATCCGGACCTATTCTATTATCGGAAATATCTCCTGAAGCCAATCGTTTTTGTGCAGAGGCAAATTGGATTTCGGGTCTGAAAATAAAGTTTGATTTCAAAAACTCAATGCCAATTCTCCCAAATGCAGGTGGTGTTCTTCTTAATGGTTCATTTTTGCTGATGTTTTGGCCGTATGTATAGGTAAAGTTGCCAAAGTATTTTAATGACTCAGTGATTTTCCCTTCTACATCAAATTCTATGCCTTTTAGGCTGGCTGATTCCACATTTTCTTTTATGTACACTGGGTATCCATCAATTTCTTGGTTTCCAACTCTGACTCTTGTAATAAGATTACTTAGCTTATTGTAAAAAATGGAGGATGTAAAGGAGATGGGATCTGATTGGTATTTATATCCCAATTCAAAGTTGTCTGCATACTCCGGTTTTAAAGTATAAGCTGGTAGTTCATATCGAAAATCTACAATTCCCAGACTTCCCATATCATCAATATTGGGTGCTCTAAAACATCTGTTGTAGCGTATATATGTATGCGAATTATTATTTGGGAAATAGGAAATAGCCAAACTTGGAACTGCTGAGTTAAATCCTAAGATGCTTGTCCCAAGTGTTTCATCTTTCACATGCAGGTTAATAATATTAAATCTATATCCCACAGAAAAGCGCCATTTACTTATCAAATAATTGTGTAAGCTATACACTGCATAACTTGAAGCCGATGAGCCTTTTGGATATAATCCTCTCTTTTCAATGAAAGCATTGGATGAATGAATTATTTTATTGCTTTGAATCAAATCCTGGTAAGCCTCCACACCACTGCTTGCATTCCAATGATTAGAAAAAGTTGACTTGATATTAATATTAAGGCCCACAGTAGAAATTTGATCATTTTCTTCAGTCAAATTTTGAGCACCATTTTTTTGAGATTCTCTTTTCTCTTTCGATTTTTGCCATGAAATCGTGGAATGTATTTGATCAAAAAAAGGATTTCGGGTTTTGAACGAATATTTCG
>JAYTNJ010000095.1:0-3453 GCA_043748345.1 Saprospiraceae bacterium | reverse complement strand
ACTTCGATAGCTTTGCTCGATCTTAATAATGATGGTTATAAAGATATTGTTTTGGCGGGTAAATGGATGTCTATCCAGACTATTGAAAGTAAAAAAGGTATATTTGGTCAATCTAAGCCGAAATTGCTGCCGGCCACCACAGGTCTCTGGAATGTGATCTTTGCTATAGATATCGATGCTGATGGTGATCAGGATATATTGTGTGGAAATGTGGGACAAAACACATTTTACACACCTAAGATGAGGATGTATATCAATGATTTTGATGGAAATGGGTCAGGAGAACAGTTAATATGTTATCCATACGGGGGTAAATATTATCCATTGCACGATCTGGATGAATTATATTCGCAAATGCCATCACTAAAAAAGAGGTACATTAATTATAGTCAGTTTGCTTCAGCGGACATCACACAATTATTTGATCAGCAGCAATTGAAAACAGCCAGTACGCTTGAACTTGAAGAATTGAGATCTGTCATCTTAATTAATAATAGTGGCAGATTTGAAATAATAGCTTTACCGGATGAAATACAATATTCTTCTGTGTATGCTTTTCTGGCACTTAAAACCAAAACGGGAAGCAAAATTTATGTTGGTGGCAATCAATTTAAAGTCAAACCGCAATTTGGTCGACAGGATGCTTCATTTGGTTGGGCAGTTAATACTGTTAACTATAAAGGAAATGTTAAATTTGCATCTCCTAAGTCGTTATATATAGATGGACAGATAAGGGATTTTAAAATGTTTAATGGCATTTTGGCTGTAGGTTTAAATGATCGGCCGCTTAAATTTTGTAAGGTAAACCAATGAGAGATTTAAATTTGTTTTTAGTACTAATGTCATTTATCATAATGCTGAGCTGTAAATCTGAATATACTCACACAGTCGAAGATGGTTTGGCAAGCGGTATAATAAATGATAGTCTGATATTAGGCATGAGGATGGGATTATCTAAAGAGGACTATTTCAAAATATGCTGGAATCTTAATAAATCCCATCCGGTAAGTGACGGTCCCGGTGATATGAGTGTTAAGTACTTAGAGCCATACGACAGCACGAGGGATATGTCTTTAAGAAAACAAATGTTTTTTTATGGCATATTTGATCAAACCGACACTCTCAGAGGCATGAACATGACTTATAATTATATGGCTTGGGCACCGTGGAATTTAAAATGTAGTGCTGACTCACTGGCAACTGAATTGAAGGCATTGTATAGCAAAGGTTATCCCGGAAACAAATTTATTGCTATTGATCTGGATATTGACAATTACAAAGCATTTGCAAAAATTGACGGGAATCGCCAGATACTTATATATCCAAAAAGTGCCATGAATGTTGTCGTTAAGATAGAAGATCTGAGATACAAATACAAAAAATAAATAAAATCTAAAACATTAAAGATGCGTAATGCACTTTTACCCGTACTACTAACCAGTATTCTACTGAGCCACTGTCGTAAAAAGGAATCAGAGACTTCATTATTTGAGCTAAAAGAAAATATAAAATGTGGTATAAATTTTCAAAATACACTGAAAGACACCAATGATTTTAATGTGTACAAGTATAGAAACTACTACAATGGTGGTGGAGTAGCCATCGGTGATATCAATAATGATGGTCTCCAGGACATATATATGGTATCAAACCAAAACCAAAACACACTCTATCTCAATAAAGGCCAATGGAAATTTGAAGATATAACAGCTACATCCGGTTGTGGGGGTCAGAAAGCATGGTCGACGGGCGTTACTATGGTAGATATTAATGCTGACGGACTGCTTGACATTTATGTGTGTAACTCCGGAGATATCAAAGGAGATAATAAAGAGAATGAGTTATTTATCAATAATGGGGATCTGACCTTTACTGAATCAGCAGCAGCTTACGGATTGAATGACCCCGGATTCTCTACACACGCCTCATTTTTTGATTACGATAAAGATGGTGATCTGGATGTTTATATACTGAATAATTCATTTCAGGCTATCGGAAGTTTTAACTTGAGGAAGAATCAAAGACCGGTTAGAGATGCGTTAGGAGGTGATAAATTGATGGAAAACAGGAATGGAAAATTTGTAGATGTGAGTGAGAAGGCGGGTATATATGGCAGTGTCATTGGATTTGGTCTTGGGATTACCATTGGAGATGTCAATAATGACGGATGGGAAGATATTTATATTTCCAATGATTTTTTTGAGAGAGACTACCTGTATATCAATAATCAAAACGGAACGTTTAAGGAAGATCTTGTGAATGAGATTCAAGCAACTAGTGCTGCATCTATGGGAGCAGATATTGCAGATATTGACAACGATGGTTACAATGATATATTTGTTACTGATATGCTGCCATCGGAATATGGTCGACTTAAGACGGTTACTACATTTGACGATTGGGATAGGTACATGTATGGTGTGAATAACGGATACCATCATCAGTTCACACGAAATACTTTGCAAAAAAATAATGGAAATGGTACTTTTTCGGAGATATCACGATTTGCCGGGGTGGAAGCTTCAGATTGGAGTTGGGGAGCTCTATTTTTTGATATGGATAATGATGGGAAAAAGGATCTTTTTATAGCCAATGGAATTTTTCGTGATATTACAAACCAGGATTACCTTCAGTATGTAGCCAATGAGTCAGTCATGAAGTCAATCATCAGCGATAAAGGTGTAGATTATAAAAAACTCATTGATATTATACCTTCAAAGCCAATAACCAATCATGCCTATAAAAATGCAGGAGATGGACATTTTTCTGATTATGGTTTATCGGGCTTAAAAACAGCAGGATTTTCAAATGGAAGTGCATACGGAGATATGGACAATGACGGAGACCTGGATCTCATAGTCAATAACGTAAATATGCCTTGTTTTGTGTATGAAAATAAAGCATCTGAAAAAACAAAAAACAGCTTTCTTAAATTTGATCTCAAAGGCGAAGGAAAAAACACTAAAGGGGTAGGAGCACGGATAAAAGTAACCGATGAAAAGGGCCAAATCTTCTATTATGAAAATCAACCCGCCAGAGGATTTCAGTCCACCATGGACAACCGGGTAAATATAGGACTCGGAGCAGCCCAAAAAGTGAATGTTGAAATCATCTGGTCTTCCGGGAAACGAACATCTTTAAGCAATGTGTCTGTAAATCAGATATTAACCGTGAATGAAAAGGATACTAAGGAAAAAATAAAACTAACTGCCAAACTTGCAACCAGTATATTAAAAGACATAAGTAGTGATTTGCCGTATCAACACGTAGAAAATGGTTATACTGACTTTAATATGGAGCGTCTCAACTATCACATGATGAGTACCAGGGGTCCCATCGTCGGATCGGGTGATATGACGGGTGACGGTATACCAGATCTGGTCGTACCCGGTCCGAAGGGTATGGCCACAAAAGTACTAAAGGGTAATGATGACGGAAAGTTTACTGAAATGC
>JAYTNJ010000094.1:0-41252 GCA_043748345.1 Saprospiraceae bacterium | reverse complement strand
TCCACTATGTGGTAAAGGACTCCTTTGTGCTAATCCAAAATCGAAGCATTATTTAGTCTTTTTCTTATGTTTTTAATCCCATCACCCTGAATTGCTGCCTTTATATTAAATAACCCAATCTTCCCCCTTCCTATGGAGATAAACATATTGTTGTAAATCGAAAAGATAAGGTCGAAAAATATGCTGCAATGGAAATTGATGCTTCTGGATTGACTAATCTTTTTGAAAATCTTAAAGAAAGATTTCAGAAAATAATTACAGAAACAATGACGAACTGTTCTTAATATTTTTGATCAAAATAAAGCCAACCGAATGTAGACAAACAATTTTTTAAATGATATGAATCATTATTTGCGAACAATAGTAATAGCACCTATTACATCAACACTTAAAAAGTACCCTACAAGAATAAGAATAGAGCATGAAGAAAAAAAAGGTATGGAAGCTATTGATCAAATAAGGACAATAGATTAAACAAAGAATAATGAGAATTATCGGAAACCTTAAGATTAATGACATTGAACAAATTAAACGAACAATTGAAGAAACATACGTTAAATAAAATACTGGTGAGAATCGAATAGACGGCCCCAACAGCCGAAGCTTTCTGGGAGCCTGCGGTGGACAATCTGCTAACACTTAAGTGTGTTACTCCTCAGTATGAGAGACTTTCAACACGTTGGATATCTATCCTAGATGCTTTCAATCTCCAGATAATCTACTTCTTTACACAGTTTGTACAACTCATTACTGTGTCGTACATTTGCCATTCAAGGTACACACAAATCACTTGACTTACAGGCTCATGCAGCGAACATTAAAAACTTTTAGCATATTAAAACAATAAAAAAATTATACTTATGGCCGTATCCAAAATATTCCTTTTTAGCCTTTTGACAATTTTTACACCCTGCAATGGACAAGAAAAAACAGGCAAACCTAAAGACCCAATAACTTTCAAACAAAGTCCAACAATAATAAGAAACTTTAAGGCAGTTGGAATTGCCCCTGATTTTGACACCACTTTGGTCAGTCAATATATCCGAAGTATTTTTCAGGATTCTAAAGGGAATTTATGGTTTGGTACCTTAGGCGAAGGCGTAGTGAGGTATGATGTAAAAACGCTGACCTACTTTTCCACTCCCGATGGTTTTTATAACAACACTGTGTATGCTATTAATGAAGATAAAAATGGTAATCTTTGGTTTGGGACTCACCAGGGCGTTTATAAATATGATGGAAAGAACTTTAAAAATTATAATCAAAAAGACGGCCTCAGCCATATAGATATAAGTCGAAAAGGTATTCTTGTTGACAAATCAGGTACTATTTGGGTAGGCACACATGGCGGCGTTTTCCGATATGATCTATCTGCCGATAGCAAAGGTGGCCAAAGTTTCTCGTTATTTCAACAGCTTCCTCCTATAAATGTTGCTGGCATTATGGAAGACAAAAATGGAAACATTTGGTTTGCTTCGTCTGATAAAGGTGTCTTTCGCTATGACGGAAAAACAATATTAAATTTCAATGAAAAAGAAGGTTTGAGCGAGAACTATGCTGGTGGCATGGCACAGGACAAAGTTGGCAATATATGGTTTACCATGAAAAATGGTATTTGCAAATTTGACGGCAAAACTTTTACAGAATATACTCCCAAAGATGGCCTGGGCGGAACTGAGTTTTGGGGAATAATTATAGAACAGTCGGGCATTATTTGGGTTACAGCCCGAGGCAGTACTACAAGATTTGACCCATCCGTTCCCCTACCCAATCCAAAAGCTTTTACGGTATTTACCCCTAAAGACGGTCTTAATTGTTGTGTTCAAAGTATGTATCAAGACAGGTCAGGAAATATGTGGTGGGGAGCCGGATCTGGTCTTTTTCGATTTGATGGCAAACGCTTTTATCAAGTTAGGCAGAATGGCCCATGGTAGTATTATCAAAATTATACCACAAAATGGATTTCAAAGAAAACATATAAAAAATAGTTTGAACTGTTCAAAATCTTATTTTGGTGTTGAGACAGTGTACACAATATTTGATTTATTTCTATTTCTCCAATGCCAATGATTTTCTCAGTTTTAAAAAAAAAGAGCGCAGCGGGATCATACTATTTTGGAAATTTTGAATAGAAATCATTTACGACCCAAGATGGGTCGCACTTTACCTAGCAAGGCCAAATTTATAGAATTTACAAGGATTACTATCTAAAACAACCAGCATAAATGAAATGAACAGGTTATTTTTAAATTGCCCATAACGCAAAAAAGCCGAAGACACATGGTGATACCTCCGGCTTTTTAATATATTGAATTCCGTTTACTCTATCCTCAGCATTTTTATCACCTGATTTACTTCATTGGCTTTTATCCTGCAATAAAATACGCCTACATGATTGCCCACATGTTTTTCGTTGATGGATATAACTTGTGATCCGGCAGCAAGGTTTTCAACTCCGTTGTAAATTGAACTGCCTTTTGCATCAAAAATAGTTATGTTAACTTCTGTTGCTTTTTTAAGCCCCAGGTGTATCATCGTTTCATTTTTGAAAGGATTCGGTTGATTCTGATAGATATATTCTGCATCAGTATTTTCTTTTGTCCTGAACCAGAATGATACATTTCTTTCTTCTTCATCTTTCATGACCGCAAGTGCAGTAGTGACCTCCCCCGAAAATTTAATAAGTTGGTTGAGCGCTGATGTTTTTGAAGAACTGAATATAAGATAAAACATCGGTGATTCGTCCTTTTTATGGATCTCTTTTTGATGATCAAAAGACATAGTAAGGTATTTTTTTCCTTTTCGTTCGATCACGGCAATATTTTCATTCTTTATATCCAGCAATGCGCTTTCATATCCTTCAAATGTAAGACCAGGCATCATTTCTATTGTCCACTGAAATCCTGCTATCTCGTGTAGATTGTCTGTATAAACCGGTACTGCAATGATCTCTCCGGCTTTGACATTGACTTCATCCGTGTAAACAAGCACTTTCTGACTACTTCTGTTATTTGATTTTTCTGTTAGGTTGAAAGATACACTTCCGTTGACATCTCCTGTCTTTACAGCGATAAAATCAGACTTGATCATATTGGTTTCCAATCCTTCATATTGAAGATTTTCTGCAAATAGCCATGGTTGAGACATATCATTAAAAGCATATGAAGCGTCCACAAATCTCCATGATGTATTATTGGTAAATTCATTTTGTAATCCTAGAACCATCTTCCTTAATTCCACCAAATCAGATGCCGTGATACTTTTCGTATTGTTTACGTCCGCCGCTATAAGTCTGTAAGGTGACTCGATGGTTTTTACACCCAGAATGTGTCTTTGAATTATCACAAGATCCAGCGTTGTAATTCCATCAATATGTCCGGTATTTTTTTCGGGCAAAATCTGATAATTATTGTATCTGGCAAGGTCTTTAAAACTGTATTTTCCTGTTTTATCTGTGATGCTTTCACCTTCTGTTTCACCACCGTCGATCGTAACTTTAGTATCCGGTACAAATACTCTGTCTTCAGTATAAACCGAACCCGAAATATTTATTTTTCCAGCATTTCCACATGCATTCTGATTGTCCTGTACAGATACATAAGTGGTTGCTTTTGATTGATTTCCCGCCTGGTCGGTTACCCAGATTTCTACCGTTCTTTTACCTAAGCTATCGCATGTATATGTTCTGGTGACATCATTAGTGTCAGAAGAAAAAGAGTATTTGAGCATATTTGCGGCTGTACAGTTATCGTTGCTGAAATTATTAAAATCTGATGCCTTCATAATGGCCATCCCCATACCGGGCATAATATTGATAGCCAATCCCTGCATCACAATGGCATTAGGTGCCTTACAGTCCTTAATGATAAAGAAGAATGAACATGAATCCTTATTGCCGCATTCATCTTTAGCCACCCACGTCAATTTGTGTTTTCCCAAAGGAAATGTTCTGTTAAATGTTCTGCCCGTACCGGTTATATCCGGATTTCCGCCATTATTAAGCAAATCAATTTTATACGTCCAGGCTATTACATTTATTGCGGCACAATTGTCACTTCCCGAAGCACTAAAAGTCACTGCTGCGTTGCAATTGGCAAGTGGTGCGCATATTATAGTGTCGAGACATGTACCCGCTACTATAACCGGGGCGATAGTATCTTTAATCACGATCATCTGATCAAAAGTCCATTTTCCTGGGCTATTGGGCGTGTTTGTTTTGTACTGACACCAGTCGATTACTGTCCATTTTCTGCTTATCACTTTACAATGAGTGGGGTGTATAATCGTCTGATCTACAAAAGTAGCTGCTGCTTGACTACACTTATCATTTTTTAAACCCGGTGATTTTGTTACTGCAGTATCGGGTACGGCTCGCTGGCAATCATAATAATCTATCGGTGACGGAGGCCATATAATATCGCTCATGCCGAACTTATTGAAATCAAACACATAAATATTTTGTGTATCTCTGATGATATTTCCACCTACATCTGTGATAGTGAAAATCCGTTTTATTAGGCCGGTCTTACACATGAGACTAAGCGAATCAATGAAGGTCGGTATGACTTGGCTCCCTGGACAGTTTTCAGAAAATACTCCATTTTGTCCAACTATCTTCGGTGAAGGTGGACTTCCCGGATCAGTGATGACAATATTAAGCCTTGCTGAATCCTTAAATTTATAAGTTCCAAAAACATTTAAATCACTGATATTTAGTGGATATTCACAACTGATGGTAATGTCAGGGAGGGTGTATGTAATGACAGGCGACAGGAAATCTCTTACTACCACAGGGACCATACAAGAACTTGCATTACCTAATGAGTCTGAGACTAGAATAACCATCATTATTGTATCATTTACATCGGCGCAACTAAACCTTGCCGTATCTGAGATTATAGAGCTACCCATCCTGGATATTTTGTAGGTGAGTCGTCCACCGCATGCGTCATAGGCTGTATCTACAAAGGTACGTGCTGCAGCAAATGTACTATCTACAATGGAAATTATTTTCATTTGTTTGCATACTATATCCGGACCCAACTTATCTTTTGCGGTCACCGTAGTAGTACAACTTGCCGACAATCCTCCCAAATCTGTCACAGTAAATGTAAATATGTGCACTTGATTGTGGGATGATGGCAAAATCGAACCGGGAGAAGGTGATTGTATAACAGTATCAATGCCACAATTGTCGCTTCTGATTATTTTTGATCTCAGGTCAGGTACCAATAGTTTACAATTATTATTTAGGGTAACACTATCTACAGCCGGACACGAAATAGTCGGTGCTTGCAAATCCCTGACAGTTACTTTAAAACTACACGTGGCGGATGCACCATTGGCTGCCGTGACTCTGAAAGTGTTTACAGTCATTCCCAAAGGATAAACCATCCCGGATGCCAATCCACTTATCAGACTGGTTGTGGCTCCCGGACAATTATCAGTACCCACAGGGGTTGGATAAATTACGGTGGCACTACATGCTCCTATTTGGGTATTTACTGTCATATCAGCCGGGCAATTGATGACAGGCAACTGATTATCTATTATTGTTACTGTAAAACTACAAGTAGCCGTATTACCTGCCGCATCTGTTACCTTAAAAATATTGGAAGTAACTCCTACGGGAAAAGATGCTCCGGAAGCAAACCCTGAAGTTTGTATTGTACCTGATGCGGGGCAATTATCCGTTGCTATCGGTGCTGGATAGGTTACAATGGCAGCACAAGTATTTGGAGCAGTATTCATTGTAATATTTGCAGGACAGCTGATAGATGGTAATTGTACGTCTCGCACGGTAACTGTAAAACTACAAGTGGCAGTATTATTTGAAGCGTCTGTTGCCATGAATACATTTGTGGTCATGCCGACTGGAAAAGAAGCGCCCGAAGCTAGTCCTGATGTTTGCATAGTAGCAACTCCCGGACATAAATCCATACCGACCAGTGCTACATAGGTTACATTGGCAGCGCATGTTCCGTTTATAGCATTAATTGTAATATTTGCCGGGCAACTGATAGAAGGTAATTGGTTATCCCTCACTGTTACCAGCTGACTACATGAATTGGTATTATTATGTTTGTCAGTCACTACCCAAACGATGGTATTAGTTCCTACCGGGAGCTGAGTACTTCCATTATATGGGTTTCCATTAAAATTAGGTATAGATCCCGCTACCGGAGGACAGTTGTCCATAGTCGTTGGTACTCCAAGAATAATATTTGTGGCAAAACATTGACCCACATTTGCAAATACAGTAATATTTGAGGGGCAAGTTATAGTGGGCAGTATCAAATCTCTCACTGTTATTCTGGAAGTGCACGTAGCTGAATTGCCACATCGATCAGTAACTATAAGTGTTACTGTATTAGGGGAAGTGGCCACACTATCGCACGAAAAAGAGAGAACAGAAGGGATGGAAGTAAATATCAGTCCTCCTCCACAATTATCCGTACTGTTATTATTCAAATCTGAGGCTAAAAGCGTTGCAGTACCCATACTATTCAGGTCTATAGTAAGATCGCGACATACGGGTGAAGGTGGAGTATTGTCATTTATTACAATAGTCTGAAAGCAGGTGTCAGCATTTCTTGATGTATCTCTTATCATGTAAAATCTGGATATCGTTTTTTTGTTGACACAAGTACTATCTTTTACATCGTCTCTCACCCACGCAAATGACATAGAATCAAGCCTCACATCATCTGTAACTTGTCCCCCTGCACTTAAAAAAGCATTCAGGTTACCATATGGTGGTGGAGCTATACACTGGACTTTGATAGTATCAGTTGGACATGTTATATTAGGAGGTGTATTATCAATTTTAGTTACATTAAAACAACAAGAAGCTGAATTATTACTTTTATCAGTAGCGGTCCAGCAAATTAAAGTCGTACCAAAAGGAAGATTTGCTAAAGTATCGCTATTATTCGTTCTGTTATTCGTGATTGATATTGAATCTTTTGGGCTGCAATTATCAGTATACACCGGAGGACCAATATCGGAATTAGGAATATTGTTTCCTACTGTTGTGTTTGCTGGGCAGGTAATAACCGGAGGTATTGAATCTCTTAATATTATTGTTTGCATACAAGTTCCTGTTGAAGGTATTGGAGAACAAGTATCTCTGGCAAACCAATTTATAATTATTGTGTCAATCCCGTAAGTTCCTAAGAAAACGGAATCCGGCAATCCTGTAGAAAGGTCTACAACTACAATCGAACCACCATCAATAGAATAGGAAATACTATCAATTTGATTACAACTTGACGTTGGTGTTGCAGAATAAACATTCCTTAAACAATTATTGCCGACTGCTAATATTTTATTGTTTGGACAATTAACTGCCAATGGCCCTACGAGGTTTACTGTTTTGGGATGGTACCCCTCTTGGTTTGATAGATTAGTATTCAAATGTAATAGCCTTGCTGCTGGTATCAACATGGAGGCAATACTGACTGCTAAAGTCAGATACTTAAGGAAAAACGGCTTTTGTTTCATAATAAAAAGGTTTATTCAATGAAAAATGGTCACGTTTTTGGGAAGGGACCTTGAATAAATCAAATCTTACTATATATAACATAAAGCAAAGACTATGCCACTTTTATAAATTATAAATATTTTTAATATTTTTTTATTTTTATCGTTTATCTAAACTTTATTTTACATAATTACTTTATTTAATCAACGAGGAATATCT
Organism: Saprospiraceae bacterium; assembly: GCA_043748345.1. Lineage (GTDB taxonomy): Bacteria > Bacteroidota > Bacteroidia > Chitinophagales > Saprospiraceae > OLB9. The sequence goes on along the minus strand of JAYTNJ010000094.1, from coordinate 33,550 downwards.
TGTCTCGTTAAATTAGGTTCTAATTGTCGTTTTTATCGACAACTGCTTTATACGCACAAATGCAAATTATTTTCTGCTATGGTTTCACAACAAAACCCGCCTTTGCTGACAGATCAGGACGATAAAAAAATCCTGCGCAACTTTATTCATATTAAAGGGGCCAGATCTAATAATTTAAAGAACATCGAACTCTTTATTCCCAAAAATAAATTGGTCGTTGTCACGGGTGTCTCCGGATCCGGAAAATCATCTCTCATCATAGATACCTTATATGCTGAAGGTCAAAGACGATATGTAGAAAGTCTCTCCTCCTATGCGAGACAGTTTCTAGACAGAATGAAAAAACCTGAAGTAGATTATATAAAAGGAATTTGTCCTGCCATCGCAGTAGAGCAAAAAGTAAGTACTTCCAATGCAAGATCAACGGTGGGTTCACTGACAGAAATTTATGACTATCTGAGGTTATTGTACGCACGCGTTGGAAAAACTATTTCCCCTATATCTGGGGATTATGTCAGAAAGCATGAAGTAAGTGATGTAGTGGAATATATTTTTTCTTTACAGGAAGGTACTAAAATTCAATTGCTTATACCTTTACAAAGCAGACATGATCGTTCTGTAGGTCAGGAGTTGGATATTTTAATGCAAAAAGGATATAGCCGTGCTATCGTAGGCGATGAAATACGTGCCATTGAAGATTTAATATCTGATATTACTTTTGACATGTCCGAATCTGTGACTACTACACGTGCCAACATAAGAATTGTTATAGATAGATTTGTTGTAAACGACGATGATGATAATAGAAAAAGGGTGGCTGATTCGGTTTTAATAGCTTTTTCAGAGTCCGAAGGTGAGTGTATTATCTCGATACCTGGTGCTGACGAAAAATATTATAACAACCGTTTTGAGCTTGACGGCATCAGTTTTCCTGAACCCACCCATCAATTATTTAATTACAATAATCCCTACGGTGCGTGTCCCAAGTGTGAAGGATATGGTAAAATGCTCGGTATCGACCCTGAAAAAGTAATACCGGATGAAAGTCTGTCAATATATCAGGAAGCTGTAGCCTGCTGGAGAGGAGAAAAAGGAAAAACCTGGTTAGCTCGTATCATTGGGAGTGCAAGCCAATTTGATTTTCCAATACACAAACCATTCAAAGACCTGACTGATGAACAGAAAGATTTACTCTGGACTGGAAACCGATATTTTGAGGGTATTGATTCCTTTTTTCAGGAGCTTGAAGATGGTGCTTACAAAATCCAGAACAGGGTAATGCTTTCTCGTTACCGAGGCAAAACGGTATGTAACGTTTGCAAAGGAGGAAGATTGCGTAAGGAAGCTACCTACGTAAAAGTACATGGAAAGGACATAACAAAACTGATAAATACCCCGATTGATGAATTGATAAGTTTCATCTCAGGTCTGGATTTAAATGATCATGACCAAAAAATAGCTGACCGGATAATCACTGAAGTAAAGAGCAGGTTACAGACTATGATAGATATCGGTTTAGGGTATCTGACGCTGGACAGGCTGGCTGCTACACTTAGCGGCGGAGAGACACAGCGCATCAATCTGACACGTACACTGGGTAGCAATCTGACAAACTCTCTATACATACTGGACGAACCCAGCGTAGGTCTTCATCCCAAAGATACTGAAAAATTGGTAGAAGTGCTAAAGCGCCTTCGCAATCTGGGTAACACAGTGGTAGTAATTGAACATGAAGAAGCCGTCATCCGAAACGCTGATTATATTGTAGACATTGGCCCAGAAGCTGGAGTTCACGGCGGTCATTTGGTGTATTCAGGTCCATATGATGATTTTATATTGGGAGTTAAGGGAAATCTTACATCTGATTATTTGACAGGAGTAAGAAAAATTCACTACCCAGAACAGAAAAGAAAGATACAGCATAAAATTAAAATTACCGGAGCGAGGCAGCACAATCTTAAAAATATAGATGTTACTATACCATTACAAGCTATGTCGGTTGTCACCGGTGTTTCAGGATCGGGTAAGACGAGTCTGGTAAAACATATTTTGTATCCTGCGCTAAAATTACTCATCAATGATCCGGTCGCAATAGCTCCTGGCAGACATGACCATATTTCCGGTGATACCAGAAATATAAAAATGGTAGAATTGATCAGCCAAAGTCCAATCGGAAAATCATCCAGGTCAAATCCTGTCACTTATGTCAAAGCGTATGATGATATCCGCAAATTATATGCTGAACAACAACTGTCGAAAATTAAAGGTTATGAACCAAAACACTTCTCATTTAATGTAGAGGGTGGTCGATGCGAAACCTGCAAAGGCGAAGGTTATCTTACAGTTGAGATGCAGTTTCTTGCTGATGTAACCCTGTTGTGTGAAGAATGTAACGGTAAAAGATTTAAAAAGGAAGTCCTGGAAGTAACGTATCAGGATAAAAATATTTATGAGCTTCTTGACATGACTATCGAAGAGTCTTTGGATTTTTTCAAAAGTAAAAAGTATATACTGGCCAGGCTACAACCGCTCAATGATGTGGGCTTGGGATATATCAAGATGGGACAAGCCAGTAGTACTTTATCAGGTGGCGAAGCCCAAAGAGTCAAACTGGCGAGTTTCCTTACCAAAGAGTATACATCTAAAAATATATTCTTTATTTTTGACGAACCCACTACAGGTCTTCACTTTCATGACATAAGCAAATTGATGGATGCTTTTAACTCACTGGTAGAAAATGGTCACACAGTTTTGATTGTCGAGCACAATATGGAAGTAATAAGGGCTGCTGATTGGGTAATAGATCTGGGTCCTACCGGAGGCAAAGAAGGAGGTCATCTTTTATTTGAGGGAAGGCCCGAAGAGTTAAAACATATAGTAGGTTCATTTACCGCTCAATTTATATGATTATGTTTCACGTGAAACTGTCTAAACCGAGATTGTTTTTATGTGCTCATTTTTTCATTTTTAAGCCTTCTACAGATAAGTTTATCAATAGCAACACATTTTAAATAAAAAAAATTTGAGATAATAAAACCAAAAGGAAACACTCTCTAAGTTGCCCATATAAAGATAGCTAATAAGTTTGTAAAATTGTAAAAAATAATTTTTATATTTTTACTTGCGATTCACATAAAATATTATCTTTGCCTTGATAAATAAATTAGCAAAAAGGTCGGTGAGCAATCGCCGGCCTTTTTTTATTTATTTCCTACGCTCATTCATTAGTCTCACAAGGTTTTATCACCTTTTTGTCCCTCACTCCACTTCATCTTCATTATACTTCGATACGAAGTAAATAAAAGTGTATCAACTTGCTTCTCAAAATCGCACCAGGCTAAGTTGGTTTTAGCTACAACTCCCTTCTCTATGTTTCACGTGGAACAAACTTTGATAAACAATTTGTGAGTTTTTGTACTTATCTATTTTTAAATTAAATATTCAAATATTTTATGAAATTCATTTATACTTTTCTAATCATAGTAATCCCATTTCTCTCAGCTTCACAGAGCAATACCGACAATAGTCCTTTCAGACAATTGTATGATTTGCTTCCTACAGCCAATAACTATAGAACGGCTACAGGTGCGCCAGGTCATGAATATTATCAACAGCGAGCCGACTACAATATAGTCGTTGAATTAGATGATAAAAACCAAAAAATATATGGTGAAGAAACTATAACATTTTATAATAATTCACCCGATGTTCTTACCTATCTTTGGCTTAACTATACCAAAACTACCAGGATCTCAACTCGGATTCACACAAGATAAATGCACAGCAACTAGAAGAGACTGAAGATATAGCGTCCATTGAAAAATTAAAGCCCTGGTTTGATGGTGGTTTCAATAATGAATATATAAAAGACATCGCCGGTAAAGACCTTAAATACATCGTAAATAAAACTATGACGCGTCTTGATTTTCCCTTATCACTTAAAAAAGGAGATAAATTCAGTTTCAATATTAAGTATTGGTACAATATTAATGATCGCCTGAAGCTCGGAGGTAGATCAGGCTATGAGTATTTTAAAGAAGACGCTAACTATCTCTATACCATTGCACAGTTTTTTTCTCGCATGTGCGCCTACAACGACATAGAAGGCTGGCAGCATAATCAATTTCTCGGATCCGGGGAATTTACCCTCATCTTCTGAGACTATACAGTAAACATCACCGTTCCTTCTGACCACTTGGTAGCGGCAACGGGGACATTACAAAACGTAGATAAAATTCTGAATAAACAACAACTAGAGAAATATAGAAAATCTGATAACGAATTCAATTCTCCCATATTTATTACGTCACAAACTGAAGCCATTGAAAGGTAAAAAATAAAGTCACAGGGTAAAAAAAACCTGGACATTTAAGGCTGAAAACGTTAGAGATTTTACCTTTGCTTCTTCCAGAAAATTTATCTGGGACGCGATGGCTTTCAAGATAGGTGATAAAAAAGCTATGGCCATGTGTATGTACCCTAAAAAAGGAAATCCCCTCTGGGAAAAATATTCTACAAAGGCTGTAGCTCATACACTCAGGACTTATTCAAAATTTACAATAGACTACACTTATCCAGTAACTTGGTCCATAAATGCTGACAGAATTTGTATGGAGTATCCCATGATCGGTTTTAACTTCGGCAGGTGCGAAAAGGATGGCACATATTCCGAACCAACTAAATACGGCATTATAAGCGTAATTATTCACGAGGTCAGTCATAACATTTTTTCCAATGATCATTAATTCTGACGAAAGGCGATGGGCATGGATGGATGAAGGACTTAATACATTCGTTCAATATCTATCCGAACAGGAGTTTGAAAGAAATTATCCATCGGGAAGAGGAGAAGCACAAAAGATTGTTGATTACATGGCAAGCGACAAAGTAAAAATGTCTCCCATTATGGTAAATCCGGAATCCGCGTATCAGTTGGGAAATAACGCATATGCTAAACCTGCCACCGCATTAAATATCCTTCGCGAAACTATTATGGGAAAGGAGTTATTTGACGTATCATTTAAAGAGTACGCCACTAGGTCGGCATTTAAACAACCCTACCCTGACGACTTTTTTCGTACCATGGAAGACGCTTCTGGTGTAGACCTGGACTAGTTTTGGCGAGGATGGTTCTTTACGACTGACCATGTAGATCTCTCTCTTACAGATGTTAAAATGAAAAGGCTCACACCAAAAGATCCGACCAAAAAGAAAATACAGGCCATATACAACAAAGAAAATGCCAGAAAAAATATCTCAAGCATCAGAAACGAAAAAGAAATAAAACAAACTTACAATGAAGCTGACTCAACAATAAAAGATTTCTACACAAACTGGAATAAAAATACTATTAACGTATCCGAAGTTCAAGCCTATGAAAAATCCATATTGGGCATGACAGATGATGAGATTGAATTACTAAATTCAGAAAAGTATTTTTATGAAATGGAATTCTAAAGATTGGAAGGGCTAGTAATGCCCATCATTTTACGAAATCCAATATGAAGACAAAAGCTCGGAAATCATAAGAATACCGGCAGAAATATGGAGAAAATGTGAAACTACCATAACAAGAATTCATGTCAGATAAAAAGATTACTAAAGTGATTATAGACCCTTTTCTCGAAACAGCCGACATAAATACAGAAAACAATTATTTCCCTCGTGAAGAACAATTCAGTAAGTTTGAAATATTTAAAACAAATACTAGTCAACGAAATGCTGAAAATCCTATGCAGAAATAAAAAAAGAATGCCCTTAAACCCTAGACCAAAAACTTAAGGGTAAAAAATATATAGAGTAGCAAAGGATAGGCTAGTTTAAATGTAGTAGTATATTACAAATTAGTTTAATACAAAATATAAGGCTCTTTTATGTTATTTAAAAAGGTTCCATCCTCTACCCTTGAAATGAACGATTCCAACGCAATGTTAAAAAGATCAGGCTGCTCCATCATAGGTGCGTGACCACATTTGTCTACTTTTACCAACTCAGAATTGGGTATTAACTCAAGAAACTTCTCTCCAACCCATAAAGGTGTTACAGCATCCTGAATTCCCCAGACCAATAATGTGGGTACTTTGATATTATCTAAATGTTCTTCAAGATTATGTCTCACGGCAGACTTAGCTAAAGCAACAACACACAATGCTTTTTTCAGATCATTCACTATATCATACACCTGGTCCACCAACTCTTTAGTAGCAATAGCAGGATCATAAAAAACACTTTCTGCTTTTTGTTTCATATACTCATAATTCCCTCTTTTTGGAAAAGTAGTTCCCATGGCACTCTCAAACAAACCACTACTGCCAGTCAAAATCATACTTTCTACACGTTGAGGATTCTTTAAAGTATAAAGTTGTGCTATATGCCCGCCTAAAGAATTACCCAATATATGAACCTTCTTAAACTGATGAAATGCAATAAAATCCTCCACATACTCTACAAGTTTCATTACGGATAGACTTCTCAGCGATATCTCAAACAATGGAAGTATAGGTACCATCACGTTATGAGTTTTTGAAAAGTAATTAATTATACCCTCAAAATTGCTCAAGGCACCCAACAAACCATGCAAAAGAATGATAGGCGTCCCCTGTTTATCCCCTGACTCGATAAACTTAAAGTTGCCTTCTTCTTTAATTATATGATTCAACATTATAAGAAAATGGATTTTGATGCCAATATAAGCGCTATTTTAATTATTTTTTAATACTGAGTATAAAAAGTGAAAAAACAATACTTGTTAGTAATAATAATGCACCTGCCTGATGTAATACTCCCCATAATAACGGAATGCTTCCAACGCTTTTTATAACTGTGGTCACTCCCAAAGTAATCTGGATAAATATAATAACAACAATAAATAAAGGCACATTTCTTATCAAGATATTATTACAGTATTGTACTGCCTTATAGTACCTTAAACATAAAAATATACCTACAATTAACAGAATGTATCCTGTACATCGATGCATGAAATGAATCAAAGCTGCCATGAACAAGTTGGTGTCATAATTATTAAAGTTTTCAAATGTCCACTCTCTGCTTTCAAATATTATTGCAGGAAAAAGACTACCGCCCATATCTGGCCATGTGGGATAAACTACTGCTGCCTTCATGCCGCTTAAGATACCCCCTATAAATATTTGCACCACCACTATTAAAAGAAAACCATATAACAACCTGCGAAGACCCTGTGAGTTTTTCAGCCCGCTAAGGTCAAAATGAAATGTGCACAAAAATGCCCATAAAAGAGCTGAAAATACACTAAATGCTATCAGTAAATGAAATGAAAGCTTATATGCATTTACCCAAGGTCTTTCAACCAATCCACTTGCAACCATAATCCAACCAAAAGTAGCTGCAAGTAACGCTAGTACTATAACCAAACCCAACTTCTTAAGTATGGCAGCATCTAACATTTTTCGACGTAAAAAATAAATGAACGGAAACAGAAAAACAAACCCCATAATTCTTGCCCAGAACCTGTGTATGTATTCCCAGAAAAAAATAAACTTAAAATCATCTAGCGTCATTCCTTCGTTGATTTGTTTGTATTGAGGCGTACTTTTATATAAATCAAACTCTTGTGACCAGTCTTCTTCAGTCAAAGGTGGTAAAGTACCACTGACGACCTCCCACTTGGTGATAGACAAACCGGACTCTGTCAGACGGGTAATACCCCCTACCACAACTTGTATAAATACCATAACCAAACCTATAAAGAGCCATATCTTAACTCCATTGGAATACTTCATCTACAATATTTTACTTACAAATGATAACCTAATTTAAACTGCAAAACTAAGCATCTTAACACTAGGAATTAAACTTTGATTTTTAGAATGACGAAATTTGTATTAATAATAGATTTTTCTTATATAAAAATATAAATATCGTTATTAGTGATGTTGATATGTTTAAAAGAAAAAATAATTGTCTCACAATTTTATTACAAACAAATAATACAAGAGATTACTTTAATACATGTATTGATTATTAATACGTTAACATGTAAACATTCTTAAGAGGCTATTTATCCACATTCAGTACATAAGCGATATTAAATGTTAAAATATATGCTTTTTAAAAGAATATAAATTTAAAAAATGTACATATCTAATTATTTTAAATATATATTTTGTAATTTCTGTTATAAACTTCTAATTTTACAAATCTTTGCACAAAATGAGTGTGCATAAAACATTGCATAGAATGATTATAACGAATAAACTAAATATTATAATAAATCATAATGTTAATAACCATTAAATGAGACTAGTATTACAAAGGGTCATAAATGCCGCAGTAGTCATCGATAATGTTGTACAATCAGAAATTGGCTTTGGTATGATGATATTGCTTGGGATTGAAACAAATGATGGTAAGGATGATGCAAACTGGCTTATATCAAAGGTTTCGCAATTGCGCATCTTTAGTGACAATGAGGATAAAATGAATTTGTCAATTAATGATGTGGGAGGAGAATTTTTGATAGTGAGTCAATTTACGCTTCATGCAAGTACAAAAAAGGGAAACAGGCCATCTTACATCACGGCGGCAAGACCTGAACAAGCAATACCATTGTATGAGTATTTTTGTCAACAACTGGCAACGGTATCTGGTAAAAATGTTAAAACCGGAGTATTTGGCGCTGATATGAAAGTGAGTCTGATAAATGATGGGCCGGTTACTATTATCATTGATTCAAAACAAAAGGAATAATGCATATAAAACAATATCAAAAAAATGTAGATAGCTGGATAAAAACTATAGGTGTCAGATATTTTTCAGAACTGACCAATATGGCCATTCTAACCGAAGAAGTCGGCGAAGTAGCAAGATTGGTTGGGAGGATATATGGAGAACAATCTTTTAAGGAGTCAATCTCCCCCGAAGAACAAAAAGAAAAACTTGCTGATGAACTTGCTGATGTGATTTGGGTGATAACTTGTCTGGCCAATCAGACTGGCATTGATCTGGAATCCGCTATTAGTAAAAACGTAGACAAAAAGACTAAAAGAGACATTCGAAGGCATAAAGACAACCCCAAATTAAGTGGAAAATCATAATTTTAATTTTCAAATAAAAACGCAGCACCACCTGTAAGAAAATAAAGACTCTCAGTTTTTTTATTTTTGGGTTTAAATAAATTGTATTTTCACACCAACAACAATAATTGCAAATATTATTTGTAATTTTATTTGACTTGCATTCTTGTAAAATAAAACTAAATAAATGAAAATAAGAGAAATTAATGCAATGAGGGGCCCTAACTATTGGTCGATCAGACGCCATAAATTGATAGTAATGGTACTCGATCTCGAAGAAATGGAACAAAAACCATCTAATGAAATCGAAGGATTTGGTAATAGACTAAAGACAAAATTTCCATCCATGTCTTCTCATAGATGTTCCGAGGGATGTGAAGGAGGTTTTTTTATGCGTGTAGACCAAGGAACATGGATGGGTCATGTAATAGAACACATTGCTCTGGAGATTCAGACACTGGCCGGCATGGATACAGGGTTTGGTCGTACACGCGACTATGGTGAAAAAGGTGTGTATAATGTTGTTTTTTCCTACATTGAAGAAAACGCAGGAAAATATGCTGCCCAGGCTGCTGTCCGAATATGTGAATCTCTGATTGCTGATACAGAATACGATATGGAGTCAGATATTCAAAAAATGCGCGAACTCAGAGAAGCGGAAAGACTGGGACCCAGTACTGGTTCTATTGTGGAAGAAGCCGCAAGTCGGGGTATTCCATGGATAAGGTTAAATAAATATTCTCTTTGCCAGTTGGGCTATGGTGCCAATCAAAAAAGGATTCAGGCCACCGTTACTAGTGAAACAAGTAGTATTGGCGTCGAAATTGCTTGTGACAAAGAAGACACAAAATTTTTGCTTATGCAGGCAGAGGTAGATGTACCTAAAGGTGAAATCATCAGTAGGGAAAGTAGTCTTGAGGAGGCCTGCAGATATGTAAAGTATCCTTTAGTCATCAAGCCGATTGATGGAAATCATGGAAGAGGGATTACCGTAAACATAAATAGTTATGAAGAAGCAATTGATGCTTTTCATGCGGCAAAAAAAGTGTCGCAAAAAGTTATTGTTGAAAAATTTATAACCGGCGAGGATTATCGGTTATTGGTAATAAATCATAAGCTGGTCGCAGCGGCAAAAAGAACACCGGCGCATGTTATTGGCGATGGAAGGTCCACAGTAAAACAACTGGTAGATGAAGTAAATAGTGACCCACGACGTGGTTATGGCCATGAAAATGTATTGACCATGATCACTTTAAATCAGTTGACCCAAACCATTATAGCCTCAAAAGGTTATTCAGAGGACTCTGTTATACCTTCCGGAGAAAAACTCGTACTCAAAGATACTGCCAATCTAAGTACCGGGGGTACAGCCGAAGATGTTACCGATATTGTTCACCCAGCCAATGTTTCTATGGCGGAAAGAATTTCTAAGATTATTGACCTTGATATTTGTGGTATTGATATTATGACGAGTGATATTAGCCAACCATTGTCTGAAACTGGTGGTGCGGTGCTCGAAGTGAATGCGGGTCCGGGATTTAGAATGCATTTGGCACCCACTAAAGGACTGCCAAGAAATGTTGCCGCACCAGTAGTGGATAAACTGTTTCCAAAACAAGGAGATACCGGACGAATTCCGATAGTAGCCATCACTGGTACAAATGGAAAAACCACCACCAGCAGATTAATAGCTCACATGGCTAAAATGCACGGTTATAGAGTGGGATATACTACCAGTGATGGGGTTTATATTCAAAATCGTATGTTAATGAAGGGCGATTGTACCGGACCGGCAAGTTCTGAATTTGTGTTGAAAGATCCGACTGTAAATTTTGCGGTTCTTGAGTGCGCAAGAGGTGGTTTACTTCGTGCCGGATTGGCTTTTTCTCATTGCGATGTAGGGATTGTCACCAATATTGCTGCTGATCACCTGGGATTAAAAGGTATTCACACTTTGGAACAATTAGCTAAGGTAAAAGCCGTGATTCCGGAAACCGTGCTGCCCTCCGGATATGCGATATTAAATGCTGACGATGATTTGGTATATGATATGCGCAGAAACATACAATCACATCTGGCACTTTTTTCAATGGATGAAAATAATCCCCGTATAAAAGCTTTACAGCGAAAAGGAGGTATCACAGCACTATATGAAAATGGTTTTGTGACACTATGCCGGGGAGAATGGAAAATGCGTGTAATGAGAGCCGATCTTATACCGTTAACATATGGAGGAAAGGCGACATTTATGATTCAGAATATTTTGCCTGCAATTATAGCGGCCGATGTACAAGGGATAAGTATCGAAGATATGAAAGCAGCCCTGGAGACTTTTATTCCTTCACCGTCACAAACACCGGGAAGATTGAATTTATTTCAATTCCAAAATTTCCGCATATTGTTAGATTTTGCACACAATCCGGCAGGTATGAATGCTCTTAAAAAATTTACCGATAATCTGGAAGCTACTGTAAAGGTAGGAATAATAGCTGGGATAGGTGACCGAAGGGTTGAAGATAATACGGAAATGGGAAGAATAATATCTGATATGTGTGATGAAATCATCATCAGGCAAGACAAAAATCTGCGTGGGAAAACGGAACAGGAGCTTATAGAAATGATAAACAATGGAATTAAGTCCAGACATCCCAATAAAAAAACCACGATAATTCCATCGGAAAAGGAAGCAATCTTATACGCTGTCAAAAATGCTATAAAAGGCTCATTAATCATAGTATGTAGCGATGTAATACCGGATGCTCTCGAACTGGTTACAAAACTCAAGGAGCAAGAAGCGAAAGGAGAAGTTGTATTTGGTCTATAACTCAGGAGATTATTGCTTCGATTTTGTAATTTTTAATTTAGAAATATTTTATGAATCCGTTCTCAATAGCAATTCATGGTGGCGCAGGCACACTTCTGAAAGGTCAGATGACTCTTGAAAAAGAAGAAACATATAAGTCAGCCCTTCACTCAGCTTTGAATGTTGGGTACGAAATACTTTCTAAAGGTGGGACATCGCTGGATGCTGTCACCGCTTCAGTTATGGAGTTGGAAGACACCCCCCTATTTAATGCAGGACGCGGGAGTGTTTTTACTGCTGAAGGCAATCACGAAATGGATGCTGCATTAATGGAGGGTAAAGATCTTAAAGCTGGGGCTGTTTCGTTGATTTCAGGAATTAAAAATCCGATATCTCTGGCAAGGGATGTAATGCAAAAGTCCGAACATGTTTTTCTGGCGGCTGAAGGTGCTATGCAATTCGCCAGATCTTTAGGCTACAAAATTGAAGATGAAAGCTATTTTTATGATGATTTTCGGTATAATCAATGGCAGAAAATCAAAGGAAGCGATCATTTTCAATTGGATCATTCTGTGCAAAAAGAAACAAAATTTGGGACTGTCGGTGCGGTAGCTTGTGATATATACAAAAATGTGGCAGCAGCTACATCTACCGGAGGCATGACAAATAAGAAATGGGGCAGAATCGGTGACAGCCCAATAATCGGCGCTGGCAATTATGCCAATAATGCGACCTGTGCCGTGAGTTGTACGGGAAGTGGTGAATTTTTTATACGCGGTGTGGTGGCTTATGATGTTTCATGCCTCATGGAATATAAAGGATTGTCTCTCATAGATGCTGCAAACGAAGTGATCCATCACCGAATATTAAAGTTAGGTGGTGATGGGGGTCTGATCGCTGTCGATGCTTTGGGAAATATAGCGATGCCTTTTAATACTGAAGGAATGTATCGTGGGTTAAAAACTTCCTCCGGATTAGAAATGGTAGCTATTTATACAGAACATGTTTGACAGATTCAGCTTCCATAGGCAACACTTTCACCAATCTCTTATCAATATTAAAACGATCACCATTAGCCAGAACATGGGTGGTAAGATTGGTAAGTGTCATGGGTGTACCTTCTTCCAGGATTTCGATGTTGTTGTGTTGTAATTTATTGGGGTCAAACAAAATGATCATACCTGAACCGATCACTTCAAAATCATTGCAGTTTTTAATCACCAGTCCCGTATCTTCCGCAAGACCGATGCCTATTAATGTAGGATGTTTGGCTACTGCTTCTGCCAATCTTCCGAATCTGCCTCTTGTGATAAAATGTGAATCGATTATTAACTTTGGAATGAATCCCATACCTTTACTCATACCAACAGCACCTTTGAAAAATGATTGGCTGCTGCTGCCACCTGTAATCATTTCTTCAGACATACACATCGCACCGGCACTTGTGCCGGCAATAACTATTTGATCAGTCTGAAATCTCTGAAGCAATATCTTGTGAATGGTAGTTCCACCAATAAATTTTGTAATTTTTGATTGATCACCACCTGAAAACATAATACAATCGGCCTTGCTAATAAGTTCTATATTTTCCCGCTCTTCTGATTGTTCTCTTTTGCGGATATCCAGAATATTTACATCCACACACCCTAATTTCGTAAAAGCCAGTATATAGTTATTAATTACTTCATCCGGTATGCTTGAAGCTGTGGGAATCACAACAATTTTTGCATTTATTCCACCACTTTCTTTCACAACACGCGACAAGATACCTTCTGTGATATACTCCAATGTATATATTTCACTCTTTTCGATTCCTTTATCTTCATTTCCTCCTATGGGAATCAGTGTACCTTTCACATTCATTTACTGGTGCATTTGCCGACGCAAAATTACTTGAAATATTTAATAAACCGAAATGGTTTTACTTATAGACCACTTTTAGTAATTCATTCTGTCGCGAATTCTAATATAATTGTACCAGAAATCTAATGCACAGATAGAAGTATTACAGAAAGTTATGTTTTCTTTAAAATTTAGCTTTTTTGCGTCAACAAAAGGTATTTTTCCTTTTTTATGGAACAAAAAGTTATCCTTGATCACCTAGGTTAAGTCGAAGGATTGCATGCATTGGTCTTATAAAATGTGAAGAGTGAAACCAAATATGGTCCATAATCGTCTTTTTGATATGCATAAAATATTTTTAGCATAAAGTAAATCGATATAATTTAAAAAAATAATAAACAATATGTCAACTAATATGAGCTATCAGAAGAAAGAAGGAAGTCCTGCAAATTTTCTGACGATAAAAGAAAACCGAAAACTAAGAGTGTTACAAGCTGACGATAATGTGGGAATTAGAAATTCAAGATTTGCGGTTAGTTCTGTAGGTAAAGAAGCAAATAACACTACAACACTATTAATAAAAGTCATTCCATGGCTTATAGCAGGTGTCTTGGTGGGATTAAGTGTTATAATTTAACGTGATTTAGCCACAGCTGTAAATCATTCTAAGATGCTTTATCTCTTTAAAGTAGATAGTAATCTTACACTGACAGGCTATGGCCGGATTAAAAACGACCTTAAAGCGCTATTCAACGGACATGCCCTTGAAACTTCATTTGTTTTTATTAAAAAATGAAGAAATCATATACAAACAGAATTTTTTTTTTGAAAACATTGGTATAAAAAGTATCTGATTATAATATTTAATATATATTTGCACTCACAACCAAGATAATAGAATTTAATATACCCTATTAAATTATAAATTCTATTACAATATGAAAGCGTCCGTTAGTTTTTTCCTGAAATTCTATTCCCTTATTATTATAGTTTTTTTGTCATTGGTCACAGGATCAGCCAATGATGTATCTTCTGATTTGTTACTCACCGATAGTCTAAGAATTAGGGTATATTTAGAAGGACCCTTGTTCAATAATGGAAATGTCTTCAGTCAGAATGGAAGGCCATTGATGAGAGATAATTTAAGAAATTTACCATTTGACGGCCGAAGACTCATTCCCGCCAGAAGCCCCTATACTTCAATTCCTTTTTTTGCAGAAAACATATTCAGGTATGGTACAGTAGGAATACAAAATGATTTGATTGTTGATTCTACTACTGTGTTTAATGTGCAGGGAGAGAATGCTATTGTGGATTGGGTATTTGTAGAAGTTAGGAATCAAAACAATTCCGGGCATGTATTAGCTACTCGGTCAGGATTGTTGCAGCGAGATGGAGACATAGTGGATGTCGACGGTGTTAGCCCAGTATATTTCCCCGGACTAAGTGTTACCCAAGGATATGTAGTTATAAAACACAGAAATCATCTTGCTGTCATGTCCAACATAGTAAATCTTAGTGGACTGATTGATTTTACATCATCTTCGTTTTCTTTGTATGATTTTGGAACCACCGTATTTCCATCTTATAATTATACAAACCTGGCATTAAAATCTGAAGTAAAGCCAGGATATAAAGCAATGTGGGCAGGGGATTTTGATTCCAATGGTCAGATCAAATCAGAAAATCCCGGAGACGACATGAATCAATTATTTTACGGGTTGCTTTATTACAGCGGTAACTCGGGATTTAATACAAATTTTGACAGTGGATATGGGTATTTCCCTACTGACTTTGATATGAATGGCAAGGTGAAATTTGACAATCCGGACGATGATAAAAACATGTTATTTGCACAGATAGTGTCTTACCCGCTCAACAACCAGTTTTTGCCAAACTTTGCTTTATTTATAGAACAAGTTCCAATAGTTACTCAGAGATAGGGCGTGAATCGCCTTTTTGTTATGGAATGTAGTTTGCTGATTCCATTGGGATGGCTTGAGCAATTATTTTACTTAGTTTTTAGGGATATATAAATCAGATGGTGGATCTATAGAGCAATAATTAGCAGCTGTTTTTTTTCAGGTGTATTATGGGGATTTTGAAGAAAAGTATAGAAAATGAGCGACAAAATGTTACATCAAATTACCGCCCATTTTTAAATTCAGCTTAATCTTTTTTAGGTATAAAACTTCCAATTAGTGAAGCAAGTCCGCCTCCTGCCAAAGCTGAAACAATAGATCCTATAGACCAATCAGAATCGCCTAAAACGCCCAATACACCTCCCAACAAATTGCCTACATTGCCTCCAACTGCACCAAGTATCAGATTCATGATCATACTTTGACCATTTGGTTTAGCCATATTAGCACCATAACCACCACCTGCTCCCAACGCTGAGTGGATTAAAATACCTACTAAATTTTCCATTTGTACTTCTGTTTTGATTGTTAATTAATAAAAATTAAATAATGTTATAATGCAAATATAATTAATATTAGATTATTAGATACCATTATATTCAAACTTTATAAATAAAATCAATAAATAAATAAAATTTTGTTAGGAATCACCACCGACGATTATTTGGTGTTTTTTTCGTCAACCCGATCTGAAAATATCCTTTCATAATAATACCTATTCTTTGGGTATCAGCATCTCCCCATAAATAATTGACGGGCACTTCTTCGCCTGACTTAAATACGGCAATCTGAAATATTTCAAGGTTTTTACCATAGATAAGTTATCCGAGACGTGCGTCTTATCCGGTTTCAGTGCCATCAGCAAACAATATTTTCTGTCTATCACCCTGATTGTGGAATTTAAGATTTCTTAGAAAAATCCTTCGATATCATATCAATAAAATTTATTATATTTGCATCTTGTTTTTATTTGACAGTAGAAGCTAAATTAGCATACAAATGAGCGACAACAGTACAGTTATATACAATGAAGATAACATAAAAAGTCTTGACTGGCAGGAGCATATTAGATTGCGCCCCGGAATGTATATCGGAAAACTTGGTGACGGTTCTTCGCAGGATGATGGTATTTATGTATTGCTTAAGGAAGTAATTGACAACTCTATTGATGAGTTCGTAATGGGTAACGGAAAAAGTATAGATATAGTCATAGAACACGGAAGGGCGTCCATAAGGGATTTTGGAAGAGGCATTCCACTGGGAAAAGTAATTGACTGTGTTTCTAAAATTAATACCGGGGGCAAATACGACTCAAAAGCATTTAAAAAGTCTGTAGGCCTTAATGGAGTAGGTACAAAAGCAGTAAATGCTTTATCAAGTTACTTTAAGGTACAGTCTTTCAGAGAAGGCGAGTGTAAAATGGCTGAGTTTAAAGAAGGGGTCATCATTCATGATCACAAACTGACAAAAACAAATGAAGTAAATGGCACATTAATTGAGTTTGCGGCCGATGAAAATATATTCAAACATTACCGATATCGACCGGAATATGTTGAAAATCAGCTTTGGAATTATGCCTATCTGAATGCAGGGCTTAAACTAAATTATAACGGTAAAACACTCGTTTCGAAAAATGGGCTTCGGGATTTACTCGAGCGGAAGACGGATGTAGAGAATCTTTTATATCCGATTATACATCTGAAGGCAGAAGATATAGAGATAGCAATTTCTCATAATACCCAATACGGAGAAGAGTATTATTCTTTTGTCAATGGTCAGAACACCACTCAGGGAGGAACCCATCTGGCGGCTTTCCGGGAGGCTATTGTAAAAACATTGAGGGATTATTATAAAAAAGATTTTGATTCACGGGATGTTCAGACATCGATTGTGGCGGCATTGAGTCTGAAAGTAGAAGAGCCTGTTTTTGAATCACAGACCAAAACAAAACTCGGGTCTCAGAATATGGCTCCTGAAGGGGTTACCATCAGGTCTTTTATCATGGATTTTATGAAAACCAATCTGGACAATTTCCTTCATAAGAATAAAGAAATTGCAGATGCTATTTTACGCAAAATCCAGCAATCAGAGCGGGAAAGAAAAGAAATTGCAGACATAAAAAAAATAGCCAATCAACGGGCGAAAAAAGCAAATATTCACAATAAAAAATTAAGAGATTGCCGTATTCACCTGACGGATGGTCGAAAGACGGATGACGAAGGTAAACTGGGCACCACTATTTTCATTACCGAGGGAGACTCTGCCAGCGGATCTATCACCAAAGCAAGAAATGTGCAGACACAGGCCGTATTTTCTTTGAGGGGTAAGCCGCTGAATTGTTATGGCATGACAAAAAAAGTAGTGTATCAGAACGAGGAGTTTAATTTGCTTCAGCATGCTCTGGATATAGAAGACGGTATTGACAATCTAAGGTACAACCGCGTAGTGATTGCCACCGATGCAGATGTGGACGGTATGCATATCAGGCTTCTTTTATTAACTTTTTTTCTTCAATTTTTTCCTGATCTGGTTAAGTCCGGGCATTTGTATATACTCGACACACCTCTTTTCAGGGTAAGGGATAAACAAAAGACTTTTTATTGTTATAGTGAGCAGGAGAAGCAGGAAGCCATCAAGAGCCTGAGAGGCAAACCTGAGATCACAAGATTTAAAGGATTGGGTGAAATATCACCAAATGAATTTGAAGACTTTATCGGAGAAAATATTCGACTGGAACCCGTCATACTTGGTGAAAAAACAAAAATAGAAGATCTTTTGGGGTATTATATGGGTAAAAATACGCCTGAACGACAGGTTTTTATTATTGATAATCTTAAAGTGGAGTTGGATCAGATTGTACCTGGCGATGAAGTGATGGACCTTGTGACAACAGAAACAAAAGAATTGGTTAAGTAATGCTATATGAAGATGCCCTTCCGGACAAGACCATACTGACAGATTTACTGACAACTTCTATGCCTTTTGGAAAGTATAAAGGGCAGAAAATTATAAATTTACCAACGTATTATCTGGAATGGTTTTCTATCAAAGGTTTTCCTGACGGAAGACTCGGCATGTTGCTAAGTACTGCATTCATCATTAAAACAAATGGACTTGAACATATCGTGTATACACCTGGGCGATCGTCTTAAGCCTATGATTATACATGATATACCATCAAAAAATGAAATTTAAGCGTACCTTGCCGACGCGTTGGAAATTTTATTATTTAATACAAATATGGCTTCTGATCTTGATAAAATAAAAGAACCCGTAAGTGACGAACTGAAAGTTTTTGAACATCATTTTAAAGATTCGATGAAGAGCTCGGTGCCGCTACTGGATAAGATTACTTATTATATCGTTCAGAAAAAAGGCAAACAAGTCAGGCCTATTCTGGTGTTTCTTTCAGCAAAAATGTGCGGCAGTATATCAGAATCTACTAATGTGGCAGCATCTCTGATCGAGTTACTTCATACCGCAACCTTGGTACACGATGATGTGGTGGATGATTCATATCAAAGGAGAGGGTACTTTTCGGTCAATGCATTGTGGAAAAATAAAATCGCCGTACTAGTGGGTGACTTTTTACTTTCTCAGGGCATGAACATTGCTTTGGAAACAAAAAACTATCAACACCTGCATACGGTATCAAAAGCCATAAAACAAATGGCAGAAGGCGAACTGCTTCAAATAGAAAAAGCCAGAAAACTGGATATAGATGAGGCTGTTTATTATGAAATTATAAGGCAAAAGACGGCTACTCTAATAGCAGCGGCCTGCTGTTCAGGAGCCAACTCAACTACAAGTGACCCAGAAATCATCGAAAGAATGTGGAAATTCGGCGAAAAGCTAGGAATAGCCTTTCAGATCAAAGACGACCTTTTTGATTATGGAGAAGACATGATAGGCAAACCAAGAGGTATAGATATCAAAGAAAAAAAAATGACTTTACCATTGATTTATGCTCTGAATAAAGCTGAAAAAGCAGTTAAAAATAGAATCATCAATCATATAAAGACTGACAGCACAAACGAGACCAAAATCAGAGAAGTCATAGAATTTGTCAAATCTTTGGGTGGTATCGAATACGCTCAGGTAGCTATGATCCGTTATCAAAACGAAGCATTGGAAATATTAAAAACTTTTCCTCAAAACCCGAGTAGAGATTCGCTGGAAAAACTGGTGTACTATTTCACCAATAGAAAAAACTGATGTATGTATATTATCGAAAATGAATTTTTAAGGGTTGAAATTAACCCTTCTGGCGCAGAACTTCAGAGTGTAATTGATAAAAAAAATAAAATAGAATTGCTTTGGAATGGAGACCCAGCTTTTTGGTCGCGAAGAGCTCCATTGCTATTTCCCATAGTTGGAAAACTGAGAGGTAATACAATGAATTATCTGGGAAAGCAATATCAAATGTCACAGCATGGACTTGTTCGAGATATGGCGTTTTTACCGAAGGCAATGACAGAAAAATCAATTGCTCTCAGTTGTACAAGTAATTCTGAAACATCGTTGGTCTATCCATTTGAATGGAAACTGGTGTGTAAATACGAGCTTGAAAATCATCAACTTAAAGTGTCAACTATTGTGACAAACACATCAGTACATGATGATATGTATTTCAGTATCGGGTACCATCCTGCATTCAAAGTTCCAATAGACGATAAACTTAATTTTGAAGATTATTATCTGGAATTTAATGGTGACATGGATGCGATGAAATGGAAGATCGTAGACGCTTTAATTGACAAACCCGACGGACAGGGTTTATATAATAGTAAAATTCCTATTACCAAAGAAACTTTTCTTCATGATGCTTTAGTGTTCAAAGGATTAAAAAGTAATGTAGTAACCTTAAGATCAGATAAGTCGGATATACTATTGAAGTTCACGTTTGATAATTACCCCTATCTAGGTATCTGGTCTAAACCGGGTGCCGGATTTGTTTGCATCGAACCATGGCATGGTATAGCAGACAGCACTGATCATGATGGAGATTTCACACAAAAAGAGGGTATTTTGAAACTTGAGCACTCCTCATCCTTTGAGTGCGGATATACTATAGAAATCAGCTAATAAAAATACGTTTTGAGATAGTCAGTAAGCGATATCCGATACTTCAAAGAGAGAATGAGAAGACCTATCAGGATAAACCATAATACTATTTTGAATTTGGCATAAAAAGCCATAACGATTTCTTTTCTCGTCTGGTACCTTTTGCGTTTTCTGTAAAGCATAATGTAGTTTAGAATGGAAGATCATCAAAATCGCCCGGTAAACCACCGTTGCCGAAATCATTATTTTCTTCAAATACAGGGGGGGCAGGAGGGGAAGCTGATGCACTTTGAAATTCCTGATTTACGCCGCCCACTTTTTCTATTTTCCACGCATTGAGATTAGTAAAGTATTTACCTTGCCACTCTCTGCCGCGTAGGTCAAATGAAACTTTTATTTTTTCATTTTCCTGCATTGCATCGATAAGTCCGCATTTATCCTGCGTAAGTTGAAATTTTACATATTGCGGATAGGTTCCTTCAGTCGATATAACAAATTCTCTGGTCTGAAAAGAACTGGATTTGCTTTCTATCTCATATTTTTTGTGCAGTGTTCCTTCTATTTCGAATGTCATGATTTGATTTTTTTTAATTTAATAAGCTTTTGCAAAAATAACTCTTTTTGTGGATGGTTTTCCTGAAAACATACAAATACCTTCTTCAGATGACATATCAAAAGGTAAACATCTGATAGTTGCTTTGGTCTCTTCTTTAATTTTTTCTTCAGTTTCAGCAGTACCATCCCAATGACAATAAAAAAACCCTCCCTTGGCATCAAGTAATGTTTTGAATTCATCATAATTATCTACAGAAGTAATATGGGAATCCCGGTAAGCCTTTGCCCTTTTAAAAAGGTTTTGCTGAATATCTTCAAGCAATTGCAAAATATAAGGGACTACATTGTCCAAAGAAATGCTGGTTTTTTCCTTTGTATCCCTGCGAGCGACTTCAATGGTATTGTTTTCTATATCACGTTTACCTAGTCCAAGCCTGACCGGAACACCTTTCATTTCGTATTCAGCAAATTTAAAACCCGGTCGTTTCGTTTCGTCTGTATCAATTTTTACCTTGATGCCCAGAGATTTTAAGGCTGTGCTTATTTCTGTTGCTTTTGCCAAAAGCTCAGGTTCCGGCTTGGGTATGGGCACTATGACTACCTGTATAGGCGCTAGCTTCGGAGGCAAGACCAAACCCTCATCGTCTGAGTGCGTCATGATCAGTCCTCCAATGAGCCTGGTAGAGACCCCCCAAGAAGTAGCCCAAACATATTCATTTTCATTTTTATCGTTGCTAAAAGTAACATTAAATGCTTTGGCAAAATTCTGACCCAAAAAATGTGATGTTCCAGCCTGAAGTGCTTTACCATCCTGCATAAGCGCTTCTATCGTAAATGTATCATCAGCACCTGCAAAACGCTCATTTTCTGACTTGGAACCTTTTATGACCGGCATGGCCATATATTCTTCTGCAAACTGTGCATATAAATCATGTATCAGTCTGGCCTCGGCAATGGCCTCGGCTTTATTGGCATGAGCAGTATGCCCTTCCTGCCAGAGAAATTCAGCAGTCCTGAGAAACGGACGTGTTCGCATTTCCCACCTCACGACATTGGCCCATTGATTGATCAGCAAAGGTAAGTCTCTGTATGATTGAATCCAATCTCTATAGGTATTCCAGATGATAGCTTCACTCGTGGGACGTACTATGAGCTCTTCTTCAAGTTTAGCGTCCGGATCGACAATGAGTTTTCCCTTATTTAAAGGATCTGCTTTAAGTCTGTAATGGGTTACTACGGCACATTCTTTAGCAAATCCTTCTGCATTTTTTTCTTCAGCTTCAAAAAGACTTTTGGGTATAAAAATGGGAAAATAAGCATTGACGTGCCCTGTATCTTTAAACATTTTGTCCAACTGATCTCTCATATTTTCCCAAATGGCGTACCCGTAAGGCTTTATTACCATACAGCCACGAACAGCAGAACTATCTGCCAGGCCTGCTTTTTTTACTATATCATTATACCATTGAGAATAGTTTTCCTCTCTGCCTGTTATCTCTTTTGCCATGCTGTTCTTTTGCGTCTTTTGTTAAAATATATTTAAACTGATATTACCGGAAACTTATTATTGCCGGAGAACGTCTTCAATTTGTAAGAAATTCTTCAAAATTGTTTAAAAATCAGAACTTTAACAATTAGAATGAATAACTTTAATTGATTTTTAACGTATAATTTGATACAAAAGTAATAAATTGCATCCGATTAGTTTACAAAGTCAGTTTTATTGCGATCAAATAAACAAAAATTAAAATATTAAAATTATGAATGCCCGAATTTTTACCCGATTATTTGTAGCCATTATGGTGATGTGGTCTGGGATTGTTTCAGCACAGTTTGATGACTTGTATTATGACTACAAGAAGGACAAAAAAATCATCCAATCGAGAGTTTCCGTTGACGATTCTGATCAAGACAATGAGTATGTCGAAGAATCAGAATATGATAGTGATGCACTTGACAATTATGATGACTATACTTACGCAACAAGAATCAACAGGTTTCACCGACCTGTAGCTCAAAATATGAATTATAATAATTTTAACAATTGGTGGTATAACGATTATGGTTATGATCCTTATTTTAATAACGGTTTTAGTAATTGGAATTACAACTCAGGTGTAAATATATTCATCGGTTCATCGTGGAACAGATGGAATAGACCTTGGGGTATGAATTCTTGGAACTCTGGCTTTGGGGGATTCAATGCCTGGAACAGTCCTTGGGCTTGGAATTCTTGGAATTCTTGTCCACAATTAGGATGGGGAAATAATTTTTATGGTAATTCCTTTTATGGTAATTCCTTTTATGGTAATACTATGAATAACGGTGGCTGGAATAACAGCAATGATTTTAAAAGTAAGAGTTACGGCAGCAGAAAAGGAGGATCGCTGACTTCTGCAGTTGCTGGTCGTGATGCTTCACCAAGAAGAGAGATAGTGCGAGGAGGCAGTAATGACAATGCTGTGGATAAAAAAGCAATATTAAAAGATGGTGAAGGAAATTCTGCTTCCAGAGTTAATGGTTCAGATAGAACCTACCAAGGAGATGTTAAAAACAATACTGAATCCAGTCAAAGAAAAAGTAGTTCTATATACACTGATAGAAATAGAGAAGAAAATGTCAGTAGAACAAGAGACGAAAGTACATCAAGTAGATCTGACAATATCAGAAGTAGAAATGTTGAATCCGGATCTGCACGTCAGGAAAACCAATCTGGATCAGTAAGATCACAGGAGTATAATAGAAATAACTCAAGAATTTACGATTCAGGTACATCAAGAAGAAGTAGTGGAAGTACCAGGAATTCTGAATCATCAAGGAATAGTAATAACAACAGTTCGTCAAGAAACAGTTGGGATAACAGCAATAGCAGCAGACCAAGTTACGATTCCGGATCATCCAGAAGCAGCAGCTCCGGTTCTTCGTCGTCAGGTTCGTCATCACGCAACTCTTCATCGGGAGGTGGAGGTAGAAGTTCTCAAAGAGGTGGTGGCTAGTAGGTAGTATCACGCATAATATAAAATTTATAGGGCTGAGATAATTCACATTATTCAGCCCTTTTATTTAAAGAATAATATTCAGGATAAAATGAAAAACTTATATACCCTATTTCTATTGACAATTTTATATCAAATAGGTATAGGACAAAACATCTCTGATGTAGTACGTTGGTCGTCAATAGATTACATCGGAACAGCCAGAACTATAGGGGCTGGCAGTTCTTTCGGAGCAATGGGAGGAGACTTTTCTGTGATAAATATCAATCCAGCGGGGATAGCAGATTACAGGGTTTCGGAGTTTATGATTACTCCTACTTTGAGGGGATATAATACAGACGCCAGATTTGACAATTCAAAAACGGCCAACCAAATAGCTAAAGGGAGTCGTTTGGGGTTAGATAATCTTGGGTTTGTCATAGCAAAAAATCCGGGAGGAAACTGGACAAGTTCAAATTTTGCTATCGGATATAGCAGGATAGCCGACCTGCAAAGAAATGTATCGATTTCGGGTAAAATAAAAGGCTCTATAACTACATATTTTGCAGAGCAGGCTAACGGTAAAGTATCAGATGATCTCGATGATTATATCGCATATCCCGCATTTAATACGGGAGCTATTTATGATTTTGACAATGATAATTTTTATGACACTGACTTTTCAAATCCTAAACAGGAAGTATTAAGAAAGCAGGATATCATACAAAAAGGAGGCATAAATGAACTCACACTGGGATGGGCAGGAGAATATAAGGGCAATATGAATTTTGGATTATCTGTCGGAGTGCCATTTGCTTCTTTTGAAGAACTTAAAACGTATACAGAAACTGACCCGGAAGATGAAATACCGGCATTTTCAAGCCTTGAATATATTGAAAGATTAAATACGTCAGGGGTGGGATTTAATTTTAAAGCCGGCTTCACGTATAAACTGGCTAAAAGAATAAGATTTGCAGGAGCGTTTCATTCACCTACATGGTACAGGTTTACAGATGATTTCAGCACGAGTATGGAATATTCATTTGTAGATCAAAAACCGGAAACCTATACCTATGACTCCGGAGATGGAACATTTGAGTATAAAATATCAACTCCCTGGAGAGCAATAGGTAGTATGGGCACCACATACAGGGTGGGAGATATTGTTGGTTTTGTGAATGCTGATGTAGAATACCTTGATTATACCAACGGAAATTATAACGGGACGGCATTCAGTGCTAGTGCTGAAGAACAAAAGTGGACCAACCAAGTAAATGGAGAAATCCAAAGACGACTGGGTACGGCTGCAAATCTGAGGTTGGGTACCGAATTTGGGTATAAAAACCTGAGAATGAGGTTAGGGTATAGCTGGGAACGATCTGCCTTTAATGCAGATGACTTTTACAATAATAAAACTTCTTTTGGACTTGGATTCAGAGAAGACAATTTTTTTATAGATTTAGGAATAAGGGTCACTCAATATGTGGAAGGGTATAATCCTTATGTGGTGTTGGACAATGATCTTGATCCATTAGCGGTAATTGATACTAAAAGAACAAGAACGGCTTTGACTTTAGGGTTTAAATTTTAAGAACTGGTCTTTGGGGTAAAAAAAGTGCACAAAAAAATAGGCTAAAAGTGTCTTAAATGTTTGTATAAACGAATTCGAAGTGTATCTTTGCGTCGCTTTTGAAGAAAGGAATACTTTTATAAGAATTTTAAAACAGGGAGATTAGCTCAGTTGGTTCAGAGCACCTCGTTTACACCGAGGGGGTCGGGGGTTCGAGCCCCTCATCTCCCACCAAAAAAAGAGCAGATATGAAATCAACATGTCTGCTCTTTTTTGTTTTTAGAAGAAGCCTATAACCGATTATTCATCCTCAGAAATGTCAACGGCTTCTTTTAGGGCCGGTTGATACTTTTCTTTTATTTTTAGTTCAATCTGAGTGGCCAATTCAGGATTGTCTTTAAAAAATTGTTTTGCACCTTCTCTTCCCTGGGCTATTTTTGTTCCATCATAACTAAACCAAGAGCCGCTTTTCTGTATGATGTCTGTTTCAACACCTAAATCAACAATTTCTCCGGTTTTTGAAATTCCTTCTCCAAAAACAATATCAAAAGTAGCTATCCTGAATGGTGGCGCCATTTTATTTTTTACGACTTTAACCTTAACTGGATTTCCTACTGTATTACCATCTTTATCTTTGATTGCTGTCCCCGATTTACGGATGTCCAGTCTGATGGATGCATAAAACTTTAGAGCATTACCCCCAGTAGTAGTCTCCGGGTTTCCAAACATGACTCCGATTTTCTCCCGAAGCTGGTTGATAAAAATACAACAACACCCTGTACGACCTATGGTGGCCGTAAGTTTACGAAGTGCCTGTGACATTAGTCTTGCCTGAAGACCCATTTTAGAATCTCCCATTTCTCCTTCTATTTCACTTCTGGGGACCAAAGCAGCCACTGAATCTATCACTATTATATCTATAGCGCCGGATCTTATAAGGTTTTCGGCAATTTCAAGAGCCTGCTCGCCATTATCCGGTTGAGAAATAAGTAGCTCTTCTGTGTTGACACCAAGGTTTTCGGAATAAAAGCGATCAAAAGCGTGTTCAGCATCAATAAAGGCTGCAATTCCCCCTTGTTTCTGGCACTCAGCGATAGCATGAATGGCCAGCGTAGTTTTTCCGGATGATTCTGGACCATATATTTCAACTATCCGGCCCTTAGGCAGGCCATTTATACCAAGGGCTATGTCCAACCCAAGAGAACCTGTAGAAATAGTCTCAACATGAACTACTTGTTTATCGCCGAGTTTCATGATGGTCCCTTTACCATAGGTTTTATCCAGTTTGTCCATGGTCAGGGCCAATGCTTTTAATTTTTCGTCTCTTTCTTTTGACATATTTTCAATTTTAAATTAAGGAAGCAAAGATAAATATTTTATATATATATTTTAAGTATATTATGAATTATGATTCAGATAAATGTTTGGTAAAATTTTATTCCTATCACTAATGCTAAAATACCTGTTGCCAGGCTAATACCCGTATAACAAATACCTGTTAGTAACTGCCCTTTGTGGACGTAGATGTATATTTCATAAGCGAAGGTAGAAAAAGTACTGAATCCTCCGCAAAATCCTGTACCCAGCAATAACCAGTAATTTTCATGGAGGGTTTGAGAAAATTGTTTTTGAATTAGTATTCCTAAAATGAAACAACTTATAACATTGGCAAAAAAGGTAGCGTAAGGGAAGATGATCATATACTCCTGACTGGTATAATTCAGCTTGTACGCCAGTAGATACCTGAAAACGCTTCCGAAGCCACCACCGACAAAGACAATTAACCAGTTAGTCATTTATGATATTTAATTTTTTCTTTTTACCATTCTTTCCGCAATCATTGACATACCAAAGGCGATACCCAGTATTATGACAAGAAGTATAAAGTTTCCAACATTCTGAAGCATAATGGCCATTAATATAAACATGATGTTAGTAAGAAAGAGCACGCCTGTAGCCTGCATATGGGTAAGACCCAGATCTATCATAATGTGGTGGATATGTTTTCTATCGGGACTGAAAGGAGAGCGACCTTCAAATACTCTGAGAATAAAAACCCGTAGTGTATCAAAAAGAGGCAAAATAAGAACGGCTATGGCGATAGAAGGCGCAGAACGGAATGTGTACGGGGAGTCTATGAGGTCATTGTGCAGTTCAATAAATTTAATGGCAAGAATCGAGCAAACAAGGCCTAATAATAAGGCACCGGTATCACCCATGAATATCTTAGCCGGGGTTATATTATATTTTAAAAAAGCCATTAGAGCTCCACCGAGAGAAAAAGCAACAATAGCAATTTCTATGCTTCCGATCAATAAGAACCAAATACCTAACACAGAAGTAATCAAAAGACCGAGACTCGCTGATAAGCCATTGATACCATCTATCAAATTGAATGCATTGATGATTACAAGAATAGTAAATATAGATAAAATAATGCTGGCATACTCAGGAATTTCATAAATACCAAAAAATCCGTAAAGGCTTGTCAAACGTATATTTGCTCTAAAAACGAGAATACCAGATGCAAATAATTCGCCTAAAAATTTTTTGGAAGGAGATATGGGATCAATATCGTCTTTAGCTCCGATCAGAAAAATGATGATAAAAGCACATAAAATATACTGTAAATCACCAAAATAATTAAAAGGGGTCCATAATATAATCGAAAACAAAGTGCCTGCAAAAATACCAATTCCCCCGAGGGATGGTGTACTGACTTTGTGTGACCTCCTGTCTCCGGGTTCATCCATTAAATTCTTTTTAATGGCCAGATGAATGATAGAGGGAATGGCCAGAAATGTCAGTGCAAATGAAGTAATAAATGCTAAAATAATATCATACATGAACTCAATCTTTGGCAGGTCAAATATATATCACAAAACCCTAAATAAGAAATTAAAGGTCGATATTGATTATTTTGATTCATTAATCAGAAAGCCCAAGGAAGATAAATCCTTCCAGAAACCAGGATATGATTTGGATACGACAGTTGGATCATTGATACGAATAGGAAATAAAAGTCCGAGAGGAGCAAAACACATAGCCATACGGTGATCATTGTAGGTTTCGATAGATGGAATCTCCTCCCCACATTGACTTTGTCCTTCTTGCAAATAATATTCAACGCCGGTTTTGCTGGAAAACCGATCCGGCATTTTGTTCAAGGCAACATTCATTTTGCTGTGTTCTTTTTTCAAGGCAGCGATTCTATCTGTCTCTTTTATCTTTAGAGTCTGTAAGCCTGAAAATAAAACATTGCAACCTATGCCTGCACATAAAACGGAAATACTTTGGGCTATATCGGGCACATTGATGAAATTGTATTCGATATTTTTGGGAAAAAGGACACCTTCTTTTTTTATTAAAGTAATTTTATGTTCGCCAAAAATGGTTTCAATACCTAGTTTTGATCCGATTTCAACTACCGCGGCATCACCCTGAAAACTGTTTTTGTGAAGACCCGATAAAATTATTTCAGCACTGTGACTAAGGCCGGAGATTTCATAGTAATAGGAAGCTGCGGACCAATCTGCTTCCACGTGGTATGTTTTTGGTACATATTTTTGATGAGCAACACATAAGGTCTGGCCCTCCCAAGTGACATTAACACCAAAATCTGACATAATGCCTATTGTCATTTCAATGTATGGTCGTGACACAATGTCTCCTTCCAAATGAATAGTCAAACCCTGAGGAAGAACAGGACCTATCAGAAGTAAAGCAGTAATAAATTGCGAACTAATACTTGCAGGTAAAGAAATTTCATTTTTCCAAATACCCTTAGGACTATTTATTTTTAAGGGAGGGTAACCTTCATTCTCAAGGTACTCAATATGGGCTCCCAGCTCGTTGAGTGCATCGACTAGCGCCTTTACCGGCCTTTGCTTCATTCTTGGTGATCCGGTTAATGTTTGACTACCTGGTTTTGTAGCCAAAAAAGCGGTTAAAAAACGAAAAGTTGTTCCAGCATGATGAGCATCCATAGTACTCTCATTTGATAGAAGAAGATGGTGCATGCAGACGGTGTCATCACTGTCAGAAAGGTTGATAATATCAAAATTATTACCTGATAGAGCTCTGATTAGCAGCACTCTATTTGATATACTTTTTGATCCACTGAGTGTAATCTCTCCTTTAATATCTTTTATCGGACAGGAAATGGTAAATGTATTCATATCTTCAATCAAAAGACAAAGATAGAATTATTGTATTCTAAACAGAGTGAATACCCACCAAAGAGGCTATATATCAAATTTTATACCTTGAGCCAAAGGTAATGTGGTACTGTAATTGATGGTATTTGTTTGACGTCGCATATATACTTTCCAGCTGTCTGATCCTGACTCCCGGCCACCACCAGTATCTTTTTCTCCGCCAAAAGCGCCTCCTATTTCTGCACCGCTTGTACCGATATTTACATTGGCTATGCCGCAATCCGAGCCGGCGGAGGATAAAAATCTTTCTGCTTCCCGAAGATTTGTGGTCATAATGGCCGAAGATAATCCCTGGGGCACATCATTCTGAATGGCAATAGCATTTTCAACAACACCTTTATATTTCAGTAAAAATAAAATAGGAGCGAAAGTCTCGTGCTGAACGATAGGCATACTATTTTCAGCCTCGACGATACATGGTTTTACATAACATCCGCTTTCATAGTTTTTACCTGCAAGAACCCCACCCTCAACCAGTATTTTTGCACCTTGTTCTTCTGCCGCTTTCAAGGCGCTTAGGTAGTTGTCGACTGCTGTTTTATCGATCAGTGGTCCGACATGGTTTTTACTATCCAGTGGGTTGCCTATTTTGAGTTGTGTGTATGCTTTTGTTAGTTTTGTTTTTATTTCCTCATAGATATCTTCATGAACTATAAGTCGTCGTGTAGATGTACAGCGCTGTCCGCATGTACCCACGGCTCCGAAAAGAGCTCCTGTAAGCACCAATTTTGAGTCAGCCGACGAAGTAACTATGATGGCATTATTTCCACCCAGTTCAAGTAAACTCCGCCCTAATCTTTCGGCTACGGTTGCGCCTACGATTTTGCCCATTCTTGTACTACCTGTGGCAGATATTAAAGGTATTCTTTTGTCATGTGTCATCCATTCCCCTACTTTATAGTCGCCGGTGATGATACAACTTACACCTTCATGGATCTTATTGGCCTTTAGCACTTTGTGGAGGATATTCTGACAGGCGACTGAACATAGTGGTGTTTTTTCACTTGCCTTCCAGATGCAGACATCTCCGCACACCATAGCAATCATGGCATTCCATGACCATACAGCCACCGGAAAGTTGAATGCAGAGATGATACCTACGATGCCTAATGGATGCCACTGCTCGTACATACGATGATAAGGGCGCTCAGAATGCATGGTAAGCCCATACAACTGACGGGAAAGTCCTACAGCAAAATCACATATATCGATCATCTCTTGAACCTCGCCGAGACCTTCCTGAAGAGATTTGCCCATTTCATAGGAGACTAACTGGCCAAGTGAGTCTTTGTGTTTGCGAAGTTCCTCTCCATATTGCCGTACTATTTCACCACGCTTAGGCGCTGGTGTTTCGCGCCATTCTGCAAAAGCTTTTTGCGCAGATTTAATGACTTTCTCATAATCTTTTTTTGAAGTGACACTCACACTGCCTATGTGATTCCCATCGACGGGAGAGTGGGATTCGATAAAAACTTCTGATTTATATGATTTTATTCCGGTCCACGTTCCTTCATTTTTTTTGTGAAGGTCCAGTTTTTTTAGAAATGATGTTTTCATGTGGTCATTAGGTTTTTAGAAAAGTAAATTTCAAGTAATTCTGTCAATGGTAATAATACTTGAAGCTTAAAGAAAGCAATTGCAAAAGTAAGGATTTTACTTTAATCTTTGGTGATTTAGGAACAAGGATAGACATTAATCCACAAATATATCGCTCCATAAAGGTGTAACTTTGCAATCTCCATCCAATGTCAATGGTGAAGACAAGTCGGTGTGGAGTTCGTATTTTTTTGATACATTTAAGCTGTAAATCTCTACAGTTTTTGTCTCAGGGTTGACCATAATGTAATAAGGAATACCAAATGATTCATACAGCTGATATTTTGTATTTCTGTCTTTCATCTCAGTAGAAGGAGAAAGAATCTCTACTACTAAAGCAGGAGGGAAGTCCAGAAACTGTTTTATGATAGGTTTGCACACTATCGTTAGGTCAGGATTAACTACGGTGTGTTCAGATATTTTTAAGTCAATAGGCTGATACACCTGACATTGGCAAGTATCGTTTTTTTCGAGAGTTTTCAGAAATAAACTATGAATAACGCCTGCTAAACGTTGATGCCTTGGACTTGGCATTGGGCTCATAGCATACGGAATACCCTGTATTATTTCCCATCTTCCTTCCCAAAGTATATAGTCATCGTAAGTATAATTGGGCAATATTTGGTAAGCACTCATAATAACCTATCTGATAAAAATACAAATATAAACCATTAAAACATGCAGCACCATAAAATTTTGTTCAAAGTACCAAATGAAAAGTGTGGATTTTAGATTGAGATACAATCATCAATACCCGTGGGATATGTCATAATGAATATGCACTTTGTGCATGACAAAGTTATTGATTGCATCGACCCTTACCTACACTATTGATTTTTCAACTAAGTCAATAATCTCTCTCTCTGCGACCTTAGCTTTATGAACCATATCATCCGCTTGGGCCAATACACTAGCTACAAAAGTCTTGTCATCAAATCCGCTGCAATTGATTCTGACATTTAGAGCAGCACCTTGTACAGCTGTCAGAGCGCACATAGCACCCACACCTACATCAGATATTGAATTAACATTGCCGTTTTCAGCCATTTCTTTGAGCATATTCATAGATTTCAGGCTTAGTTTCATGACTTTGAGTGGTACTTCTATAGCTCCGATGACTGCTTCATGTATGGCTGCTTTTCTAGCAATATTTTCATCATCTGTTGATCTGGGCATCCTGCCAGCACTCATGATTTTATTAAAGGCATTTGTATCGGCATCTACCAAGTAAAGTAAGTCATCCTTGATTTGCTGACCTTCTTCTGCTTTGGCCGAAAAATATTCTATTCGGTCGTCCCAACCTATTTTATGCGAACTGAGATTGGCGACCATCGTGCCTAGAGATACTCCGAGTGCTCCTACATAGGCAGAAATACTGCCTCCGCCAGGTGCAGGACTTTCAGAAGCTGTTTCATTGGCAAAATCGACAAGTGATTTTTGTACCAATGGATGCGTTGCCTTATCTTCGAGCAGATATTCAATAACTTTTTTAGACGGATCAAAAGGAGACAATTCGTCGAGGCCCAATGTTCTGACTGCAATGTGAATAAGCTCTTTTTCAGAAATTCCGACAGACCTTTTTTGTTGTTTGAGAAAGTGTTTTCCTGCATCTACTAATACAGATTTAGGTACTAAACCTACCAATTCTGAACCAGTAACTCTCATACCGCGAGCCTGAGCACTTTTGCAACACTCATCAAAAGCAATATGCAGTGGTGTTTCGTTGATATTAGTTAGATTCATGGATATCTGAGCTATACCGTACTCGTCTATGTACCAACCGATGGCTTTAACGGATTTGCAGGCACCGGGTATTCTTATCGGTTCCCCATCTGCATCGAGAAGATTTTTTCCTTTAGTATCCGTATTTATTCGACCATTTTCACGTACATCAAAAGCCACGGAGTTGGCTCTGCGGACGGAAGTGGTATTAAGATTTACATTGTAGGC
>JAYTNJ010000093.1:0-24623 GCA_043748345.1 Saprospiraceae bacterium | reverse complement strand
ATTTAATGGTTGTTTGTTTTTTGCATTTTCCCAATCTTCAAAAAGCTCTGATTTATAAATTTCCATCCACTCAAATATCATTTTTAATGCTCTTTTGGGCATCTTACCTTCCACAATACCTTCTTCAATGGTAATGGTAATTTTGTAATCGCCATACCAGGCATGAAAATGTGGAGGATGGTGATCGTTATAATTTATAAAAACGATTATTCCAAAAAATCTACTAATTTCAGGCATCCTAAAGTTTAATTAAATTCATGATTTGCATTCCGGGAATATTTCAGAGTTAGCGAATGCATCAATCACTTCAGTATCTCTTTCCCAATAAGCATCAGTTGCCCATATCTTATCTTTTAAGACGCCCGGTACTCTTTTGTTTATATTATAATTCTTATGTTGTTTCATTAATTTAGACTTTTTAATAATGAAACTTACATTTAATAATCAAAATTCTATCATCATATACCTTGTATACCAATCGGTGTTCATCATTTATCCTTCTTGACATCATTCCTGTTAGATTTTCTTTGAGATATTCTGTTTTCCCAATACCGCTAAATGGGTCTCTAAGAATTTCATTGATGAGTTTATTAACTCTTTTTAGCATTGCTTTGTCATTAAGTTGCCAAAATAAATAATCACTCCACCCATCTGCATCCCAACTCAAAACCCTACTCATTCTTCAATCAAGTCTCTAACAATAAACTCACCCTTTTTGTCCCTTTCTATTGCAGCTTCAAGGCTTTTTCTGTTGGCTTCAGTCGAAAGTAAATACAAAGTCTCTTTCCAGCTATTATATTCATCCAGTGAAATAATAACCGCATTAGAGTTACCTCGATTGACGATATACGTTTCCTGATCTTCAGATACTTTATCAAGTACTTCTTTGAGGTTATTTCTTAAGATTGAATAATTGATGACTTCCATGATGACTTATTTTAGTACTTAATAACGTACTTTAGTGAATTTAAGTTCATATTTGTATTTTTTTAAATGATATTCCCATCACCCAAATAAAAACTTCTCCACCATACTCAACTTCCGTTTTGACTTCAATGACAAATTTTTTCCAGTTTTTTGGTTGTACATATCTACAAATGCACCTTCATACTCTTCAAAAAACTCCGGATCAAAATTGGCCAATGACAGATTTTCAATGACTGTTTCAATGTGAGTTTTATCGGCTATCCATTTCTCACAAACAGCATGTCGGTATCTTATTCCCATGAGATTAAATCCTGTTACCGAACCACTACCTGCTTCATAATTTATTCTGATTGCTTTGTTTTCAGAAGGATGTTGCCAGTACAAAGATGTGGTATGTTCAGGTGTTCGGGCCGGAATGTCGCCATATACCTGATACTCTATATCAAAAAACTTGGCAGAGTTAAACCAGATACCAGGGTTATATTTTGTGCTTTCACCACAAATGGTTTTTGCAGCCGTTTTGCCCATCATTCTACCCGTGTACCATACCGCTTCTATAGGTCTCCTTCCTTCAGTCGGGTTTGACAGCTCTGCACAATCGCCAAGGGCATACACATCATCCGCAGAAGTCTTGAGATATTCATCTACGACAATACCTCGATTGGTGTTGATATCTGAAGACTTTATAAAATCAATATTAGGGCTCACACCAACGGTCAATCCTACAAACTGACAATCAATCTCTTCGCCTGAATTTTTACAGATAATAGAAGATGCCTTTCCATCTTTTCC
Source organism: Saprospiraceae bacterium (assembly GCA_043748345.1). Taxonomy (GTDB): domain Bacteria; phylum Bacteroidota; class Bacteroidia; order Chitinophagales; family Saprospiraceae; genus OLB9. The sequence goes on along the minus strand of JAYTNJ010000093.1, from coordinate 22,904 downwards.
TTTGATTTCCAGCAGCTCTTCGCTGAGTCTCAGATCGATGCCATTGGCTAAAATGTGCTGATTGATCATCTGTGATTCTTCGGCAGGAAGGACAATATTCCAGAAACTTTCTTCACGCACCAGCATGGTCACAGGAATATGTCTGCTATGAAACATCTCTGCCATTTCTATCCCGATTAATCCACCGCCTACTATTACTGCTTTTTTTATGCCCGATTTTGTAGCTGCTTCCATACTCTCCAGATCCTGCAAATGGTACAATCCCTGCACACCTGACAAATCTTGTCCCGGCCAGCCAAATTTGTTGGACTTAGATCCTGTAGCAATGATGAGTTTATCGTAATGAAGTTTATCACCATTTTCCATCAGGATTGACTTTTCATCAGGATCAATGTGCTTTACCCAACCCTTGATTGTATCTATTCTATTTTTTGCCCAAAACCAATCTTCGTACAACTTTGTATGATCAAATTTCATGTGGCCCATAAATATATACATCAAGGCGGTACGTGAAAAGGGATAATCCGTTTCGCCGGAGATCATGGTGATTTCGTGGTCACTATTCTTTCTGATATATCTGGCCGCTGTTGAACCAGCGATACCGTTGCCTATGATGATGATGTGCATCGTTTATTACTTATGAAAAAAAACAATAAAATTTCTCTTAAATGTCATTTATAAATTGATATTAATGTACTAAGTTTGTAGGAAAATTCAAAATTATGAGTTTCCCCAATCCTTTAAAAGTTCAATCTCTTGGACAGTACCAAATCTTTATTTCTTACAGTGACGGTACTGAAGGAATAGTGGATCTGGCTTATCTCAAAGAAAAACCTATATTCCACAAATGGGCATCACCCGATTTTTTTAATTCAGTTTATCTTAACCAACTTGACAATTCTGTAACTTGGGGCGAAGAAATCGAATTATGTCCAGATAATCTTTACTTAAAACTACGACAATTGAGCTTTACTGAATATAATGAGCAAGTATCTCAACTAAAATATGCCACAAATCAGTAATTTTTTTGGAATCATCATTTGTATGTACTATGATGATCACAATCCCCCACATTTTCATGCTTATTATGGTGATCATTCTGCCATCATAAATATCGCTGATTTATCTGTGATGGAAGGCAAATTACCTAGTCGAGCACTTGGCTTAGTTGTTGAATGGGCATCCCTCCATACCCAAGAATTGTTAGATAATTGGGAAAGAGCCATTAGTGGCAATCAATTACTTAAAGTAAATCCTTTAGATTAATACACTTTTGGATTAATCTTACTTCACCAAATCCTTCACCTTTGCCAGTGTTCTTTCTCTTCTAGGTATACTCTCGCCTCTCACATATCCCTGATTTGGATTGCGTTTTACAAAATCCTGATGATACTCTTCTGCCTCCCAGAATTTCACAAATGGTCTCACTTGTGTTGCGATCGGTTCAGAATATGTTGGGCCTATCTCTTTGATTTTTGATTCTATGACTGCTTTTTCTTCATCATTTTGATAAAAGGCTATGGTACGATACTGAGCTCCTCTATCCGGGCCCTGGCCATTAACTATAATAGGATCAATAGATGCAAAAAATACTCTTACCAAATCTTTATAGCTGATGATTTTTGGATCATAATATACCTGAAAAGCTTCTGCATGACCTGTGCGCCCAGCTCCTACGTTTTCATAAGTAGGATTTTTTTCTTCACCACCGGAATAACCTGATATTACTTCTGATACACCTTTGATGCTTTCAAATATGGTTTCAGTACACCAGAAACAACCACCAGCAAAGGTAGCTACAGCCACCGCAGCTTTTTTGGGAACAAACAGCAAACCATCGCCATCGATACAGTATCTGAGTCCTGTTGGTTCTGGGCCGTCATTAAACACATGACCTAAGTGTCCGTCACATCTTTTGCAAGTTAAGGCATCCCTGCTCATTCCGAAGCTATTATCACTGTTCACATTAAGACTTTTTGCCGAGTAAGGCTTAAAATAGCTTGGCCAACCGGTTCCTGAATTAAACTTGGCCGATGATGAAAATAAAGGATTTTTACAGCCCGCACAAATATAAGTACCCTCTTCTTTGACTTCATAAAGGTCACTGCTGAATGCGCGCTCCGTCCCATGTTCACGCAAGATGTAATATTGCTTGGCAGTGAGTGATTTTTTCCATTCAGCATCCGATTTTACTACCTTTTCTGTCCAGGTAGAATCTATTGCTGTGTACTCACTCCCCATTTTTGATGAAGAAGAACTGGCTACTTTTTTGTTCTGTTGGGCACAAGCACCCATGGCAATTAATATGCAGGTAAATGAAATTAACTTTATCATGATTTTTATTATAATTTTATTTTTTATCGTTTAATGTCCAGTCGTAGTCTTTAAATATCACGACTGCATTTTTGTTTACTTTTACTGTGCTGTATTTAATCACAAAGGTATTTATATCTCCAAAGTCCACGGCATACCAATCAAATATTTTTGATAATGTCAGGTTTGAAGCTGTGATTGTCTGAAACTTACTGTTATTGATAAATTTTTTAGTAACAGCTTCCAGTTGGGTGTCTAAGGATTTGCCAAAAAATGCAGCATTCAATATAGGAGGGCAGGATTTAGCTGCACAATTGACCGCAAAGTGAATCCGCGCATCTTTAAATTGGGACCGGATGATGTCATTTTCGATATTGTTTAAAGAATATTTTTTACCAGCTATTGTTATTCTTTTTACATCCCATGTCTTGCCTCCATCCAGATTTTGTATACTCTTGATCGGATAATTATCGACTATAAGTTGTATCGTAAACACATTATAAGCATTGATCCAAAATGCTAATTGGTCACTTTTGCTCCATGAAGATTGAACTACAACATTAGAAAAAGATTTGACAATAACATCCAATTCTTTTTTATTGGTTTTGATCCTTTTGTAATCTACATCTCCTGAAGCTGTTACGTATTTCTTAAGGAAGGTATCCCACGGTATAAAGTCCTGTTGAGCCTGGAGTATATTTTGCATACAAATGAACAGAATAAAAACAAATAATCTCATTTAATTATAATTTTAAAAATGATTTTGAAATAAAATTTATAGCCTTTCCTATCTTCATTACATATAGACCGGTAGGGAGCCAATCTATATCTATACCCATTTCATCATGAGTAATAAGCCCTGATTTTACAATCTTTCCCATCGAATTATACATATCATATTGATTTCCTGAGATATCCACATTTGCATTTATTTGTATCGTATTTAACGCAGGATTTGGATAAATAGTAAGCCTTTGGATGTCATTTAAGGATTCATTAACCGAAGAAGACATAGTTTCATTATATACATCTGATTGCTCGACTTGTACCACAGAAAGATCGCTAGAGGAAACAACACCTAAAGCAGAAATAGAAGAAACAATACCCATGGCAGAAAGTCTTTTCAAATTCCAAAGGGGGCTTTTTGCTATTTTGGATGTGTAAATATAAGGATTCCCGCCCATAATAGGTGCTGCAAAGTTTATAGGGTTAATACCTGTAAATGATTTTCTGAATACATCATAGTGTTTATTTTCACCGTTGGGTGCGTTGTAAAACACCGTATCTTCTACTAACGGAACATAAAGTGAAAGGGTGGTATGATTGTGCTGGCTAACAGCTTTTATCTCCACCATTACTTTTATGGAGTCATTACTTGAAGGCGAAAGGAAGACATTAACGCTAATGGGGCTAGTTTGGTTTTGAAAAGGTCCGTACACATTAACATCCTGAACATCTGACGAAGACTTTTGAACTCCATTAATAACAAATGTCGGTGTACCGCCAAACAATCCATAATGTTTAGTTCTTGCATCATTTTCGGATTTATTTTGCATGCTGAAAAGACAAGTATTATATGGGGAGCTAGGATGATAAGCCACATGCAATACATTAGGATTTTGTGTCAGAACAGCATAGAATCCCGGGTTTCGGCTCGCACAAATACTGCATTTGGTATTGGTAAAGTGTTCGACTAGAGTTTTTCTTACTATTGCTTGAGAATTAGAAACTTGAGAAACAACTGTCAAAAGTGTCCCGATTAATACATATTTTAGTATATACATTAAATTTATTTTTTATTTTCGTAGATAACTCCAAAAGAAAAGTAAGGAGCAATATAGATGTTTTTAAATGGTGCTAAAAATTCGCTTCCGGATAGAAAAGTGGCAGAAATACCAATTTTTTTTGAAATCTTATAAAAAGTTTCGAAACTTAGAAGGGTATATGTAGTAGCATCACCACGTACAAAACCTAAATCTATATGTTTGCTTTCTCCAGTAGAATATTGCGCTCTTATTTTAGTATTTACCCATAAATTATTTATAGCATTTACTCCAAATTCGAATCCTACCTGATAAAGATCTCTAAAGTCGAGTCCCATATATTTTGTTCTAAAATTATATGATGCATAAATAGTGCTGTATATTTTACCTACAGAACCAGAAGCGGCCATAGTGGACCAAACATTAAATTCACCATCGCCCGTAGGAAGATTGATTTTATCTTGTGGATTTATTTTATTTGATGCAAAAGCATTACTTCTACCGGTGGGGATTTCAGGCGCGATACTTATTGTCAAAGGAAAATTTTTCATCAATCGATATTTCATTTCGATTTTGAGATCTCCAATTCCATACACTGCTTCTGAAGTCTCAAAAGAATTTTTTCGCAACAAAGGCATACTGGTTATTATAGTGAACCTATCTTTAAATCCGTATTCTCCATAAAAATTGATGGATGTTTGATTAAACTTTGATGTGATTAATTCCGTTCCGGAAAGGGTATAATATTTATTTGCCGAAAGATTTGATATATCAATTTTGGCAAAATATTCATCTTTCTCTTTAGTCCATCCGCTTTGAGCATTCATGATGGTTGTGAAAAGAAAATGAAAAAACAACAAATAATAATACTTCACAAGTGCTATATTTAGGTTTAATGTAAAAATTGTTTCAAGGGATAAGCTTTCATATTAAAAACGTAATAAACAAATTTATTTTTTTTTCGTAAAAAACGGCAATACTACGGAATTAAAAGAATCAAAAACGGATAAAAAAATATACATATGGCTGTATTTTTTCAAACAACCACATGTATATTTCATGTAAGTTATTTATTTTAGTTGAGCATTTCCAAAAGGAACTGATGCCGTTCCACACCATAAGATCACGTGTGTAAATTTACTAGGCACAGTCGGATCCATTTTAAAAAATAGCTCTCCATTTCTAGCAATTGGGCCAACCAATCTTAAATCTGGATTTCCTGTTCCCGGGCTAGTCTTAAAAACAGCGCTTGTGCTCAAGTACACTGATACTGTTCCTGTAGCTAAAACTGTCATAAAATCAGTACTGAACTTCAAAAATTCTGTACCCTTCGAATCTTTAACAAGTGTGATGGTACCTTTTGATTTGGTGTCACTTTGCTCTACAATTGTTCCTGTTTTAGAGACTGTTAGGGTACCCTGTGGCTGGCTTGAATCAACTACAATTTCGACTGGGTCTTTAGAACAAGAAGTAATAGTAAGGACGCCAATAGCGAGAAATAAAAATAATAAATTTTTCATTTTACAAAAATTTAAAAGTTAAATAATAAAAATTCTAATTATATTTTTAATAATAACCCTAAGGTAATACTCAAATATCACAGAAGTATCACAAAACAATTAATGGCAAAATAAATTATTTAGGTGCATATCACAACAGCACTGTCTGGGGTGCGCAATCTGAAAGTAATGATTGATAGTGAAATTTAGGATCTTCACACAAAACTATTTGACTCAATGCCACGGTCCTTATAATTTGGTTGTAATCAACATTAAGAAATTTATTGTGATCTTTACCTTTAGCAGCATGTAAATGCCAGATATCATATTCCGAACAATCATTTTTAAGCCACTTAAAAAACTGTTGTGCTCTATTTGTTTTTACCTCGTTGTTGTATAAAGTAGATGAAGAATAAATATGCGGTTGATCTGAATCAAGATCAGAAATATAAATTTTTCGTTCATCCCAGCCATACTCGACCAGTCTATCATCTCCGTCAAACATTACCAATGTAAATGGCTCATACCCTTCAGGATCAAAATCTGACACAAACTTTACTATGCTTTGCATCTGAAATAATGACGGAATGATATTACCACGACTGGCTCTATAAGCATCTTTTTTGATATGATTTTCTTTAAAACCATTGAGTAAGGCGCCTGCCATTTGGCCATCTGTGGCTATCCAGGTTCCATTTGACTGTACATCCTTAGGCATCCAGACCTTTCTTCCGTTGATGATTTCAGGTATCAATTGATTTGTTGCTGTTTGGCGTGACTTCTGCTCATCTCTATTGTGTGTGATGACCACCTTATGGTCTTTGGTTTTATAGATAGAAAGACAACACATTTTTTCTGATCTATTTAATGTTGGTGATGAAGTTCTGCTTCTACTACACTTTTATTATGTCTGGATGTAGAGTAGGCTACACCAAAATCCTCCGGTACATTTATGTGTGCAAAACAATTTCTCAATGCAATGGCTATGATGGCATAATGATGAATACTATGTTCTATCAAATACACCATCTCTCTGCCCACTGAACTATTAGACGCGATTGCCGCTCCATTAAAATCTATCATATTTGTAAGAGTTGTATCTTCTAAATTCCCCTTACAAAAAATATTGCTCAACTCATCCAACATGATATTGGCATAATTAGGATCGTTTTCTATGGATAGATTTCTGGTTCGTTTGTCATAGTCTACCACTCCTGGCCCAATACCCTGTGACAAACAAATATAAAATTCAAGCACATGCCTTACATGCTGGCCTACGCTACTTTGATTAAGAATTGGCAGTTTTAATGTGTATTCTTCCTGAGTAAGCTGGTTGATGACATACCGTAACTGTGATAATGTGTCTGATGTAATGATGGTCAGCATATTGTAAAGTTGAAAATTATACCAAAACTTATTGTTTCTTGATTCATATTGTAAAAGTACTACTCAAGTATCACAGAATTATCACAAAAAATTATTAATTTTTATTTGCCTAAAAAAATGTCTGCCCAAAATCTAAAAACTTTTGTTCTTTTATATCCTTTTGCTTTATTTTCTTCACTGATATCATACATATATCTCATGTGGGCAAAAAAATCTTTGTAAGCATTTATTAATCCGGTTTGCTGGTCATAGATGTGAACCGGCTCCGAATTGATGCCATTCAGCTCTACAATTTTGAAATTATTACCTGCTTTCATTTCTTCGAGCGTATTGAATTTCAAATCATATCTGCCGTAATAAAATCCGTTTATGTGTTTTGAGATATTATCAAAACCTGTGACTAACTTATCAGATATCAAATGATTGGAATTGATAAATCTTGTGCCACGATTGTGGTTACCTATAGCTTCTATTCTCACATATTCGCCAACGGAAGGAATTCTTGCTAAAAAATTATTGTCCATTCTTCCTATTTGCAATCTCGCTCTAAAGGTCAAAGACATCAATTGGCCGATGGTTTGGTGGCCATCACCTATGACATGCAAAAATTCTTTTGTTGTGAATGATGTTATCCTTCCCTTAGCTTCTGAAGGTCTTCTTACATAAAAAATACCTGCTTCTTGCGGATAATCACAAAACTCTTGTAAAATAAAATCCTGATTTATGGTTGATGCATAAGTTTGTAATTCATCATCAGTATGAACAATCATAACTCCTCTACCACGTTCGCCCATGTCTGGTTTTGCAATCAAAGGATAAGACAGAAATGGTGGTAAACCCGAGATACTTTCATCTTTTTTTATAAGAATACCTTTCGGTTTTAGATGATCAGAAATAGAAGCCAAAACATCAAATTTACTATACCTGATGACGCCGCTATCTTTCATTGAAGGATTTACATTAGTAAAAAAAGTAAATGATCGGGCTTTGATGGCTAAAAAAAAAATGTAAAATCCTATTGGAATGTAAAAAAACCAAATGGGCCAGTATTCATAATTTAGCATCTTGCCGAGCCAAATGGGTGTTGTATTAGGCTTTTTGGTAGGATTATTTACAGCGGAAGTTTTTAAATCACTCATCGTCAAAAATTATTGAAGATATCTAAATCAAAAGCAAAATGAAATTTTCTTTCTTTATTTTTACGGTTAAATATCGCATAACTTCCTAATTAATTTCGATATAAAATGATTTAATTTAAAAGGAAATCAATTCTCTTTTTTCTTAGCAAAATTTAAATCAGCTTTTTTGATATATCCCGCCCGATCTTTATCCCAGTCTTTTTGGACTCCTTTGGAGTAATTTAAATACAACTTTCCACCTTCTATAGCCCAGGCATCTGGTTCTGTTTTGACGGCATATCCTTTGGACCATCCATAGGCACAATATCCGCCGTACTGAGGAGCATACTTTTCAGGATTGGCTATAAACAATTTTTTATTGGATTCTGATGCAAAATACCAGACTGTCCCATTCCAATTATGGGCGATGGATTTTTCTCCCATGACCGGTTTATTTTCAGTAAAATAAGCGACAGGATCAAAGCCGTTGATGGCGCCAGCTTTCGTAGTAAAATATTGGGCTTCTTTAGTGTTTTGGGCGTATCTTCCTATGGACATCAGGAAGAAAATGGAGTAAATTAATGATTTCATTGTATTATTATTGTGCGAATTATTTGATAAACTTTGTAATAAGGATGATTAATTCATCTCTTTTGATCAATACCACTGCCAGGCAACAAATACTGACAATCATGGCCAGCATAAATAAACTACCACCATCGTTTTGAACTTCTATACCCAATACAAATAGATGAGATAATATAGCTCCGCTCATCGTACCCAAAGCTAATGTGGCACCAAAAAGAGATGTCTTCGGTCTGAAAAGCAAAATACCGGATATCAATTCCACTATTCCTGATCCTATTCTTCCCCATGGTTCAATACCTAATGTAGAAAATATATGGACACTCACTGGTGCCGCTGTGAATTTGAAATAAAGTGTCTGAAGCAAGATGACTGCTGCAACACTGCTTAGAATACGTTCGATGTAAAAAATGGTGGTTGGTTTTGACATAAGATTTAATGTTTTAAAGAATAATAGTGTAAAGATATTTCTCAAATATCACAGAATTATCACGAGAAGGATAATTGAATACCTTTCTCTTATATTTTGAGAATAATGTTTTGAGAAAATAGGTGTAAAGTGTCTACTGTATAAATGCCCCAAAAGAAAAGGAAGGGGCTGCCAATACATTTTGACCCTTGACAGCGCCGGCGGCTCTGAAAGACAGACCTAATTTGGGTTTTATAAAATATAGAAATTCTAAACCGGGAGAAAGAAATTCAACATTGTTGGAGAAAAGACCGGTAGATGATACAGCTTCTGTTCCATTATTTATACTTTCTATGCCTGAAAATTTAACGATGGTCAGTAGTTTTTGATTGAACATTTTATATCCAAATTCTGCATCGTATCTAACTTCATCAGAAAATCCTTTTGTACGATTATTATACCCCATTCCGAATTGAGTCCACCATTTTGTGGCACCCACTCCTGTACTTAACTTAAGCATCTGATTAAACTCTCCATCACCTGTAAAGAGTCCGGAATTTTGAGTGCTATTTCCTGTGGGCAATCCTAACAAAAGTGAAGCACTAACAGGTAAGCCGCCAGTAGGGAGAGCATATCTGAATGCTATATCTATATCACCAATATTATTCTCTTCTATGCCAGGTTCCAATAAAACGCCTGTTTGTGCACCTTTGGTTTCGTTGAGTACATTTCTCACAAAAAAAGGTATGTAAGCCTGTATCGTAAACTTATCAGTTATGCCTCTTTCTCCGTACAAACTGAGTGTATGGTTGCCCAAGGTTCTGAATGGAACCACTTTCCCTCCCGGATCATACACTTTATTGGTTTGAATTACTGTATAATCAAATTTATAAAACCCACCACCTTTTGGTTTTGTCCATGCTTGTGCAGATATATTTACCAAAAACAGTATTGAAAAAAAAAGTAAGAATAATTGTTTCATTTTATGATATTTTGAGATTTTCTCCAATAAATTATTAATAATTATTTTAACTCAGCATACCCAAATACTGGTCCAAGTGTGCAGTATAATAATGCATACTTATAATTTGTAACATCAACTCCGGCAGGTACATCCCAGGACATTGTTCCCTGAAAATTTGTAAGGCGTGTCAACGAAATTTGAGCACTGGTTCCGTTTATGGCCGGATTATTACTAACTACCATATAGCTGCCATTCGTATGATTGGTCAACAATAAAAATAAGCTGGGACCGATACTGGCCTTAAAGTTGTCTTTGACTGTAATTTTACTTTTTCCACCGGAAGTAGTGATGAAAACATCACCCGTAACGGTATAAGACCCTGCCCCGGCAGATCTGAAAGTTCCGGATCTTAAAGTAGAAGTAGTGTCAGGTTTAATATCTGATGTTATAACTATTGTGCGCGTTGTAACTGCATTTTCTGACATAGCTTTAAGGTTGGCATTGCCAGTTTTCAGCGCTTTGACAAGGCCGGAAGATGATACACTTAGTAGCTCTGGTGTCGATGTGGACCATATTATGGGTTTACTTTGGGTCATTCCATAATTATTGGTAAAAATTGCATTGAACTGCACTTGCTCTCCTACTTTGATAGATGCTACGTTTGTAGAAATAAGCACTTGCGCAGGTACTTCAATCTCCTCGACCAGATCTGTACCTATACAAGAACTCAAAAGTGTGATACCTAATAATACTAAAAAAAATGGTTTCATATGATGTATATTTTATTTTTTAAATGATTTGAATAGTTATCGATTGATTTTCAATAATTCATCCGTCAAAGATGGGTTCTAAATATCACAGAATTATCACAAAATCTTAAATAAATAATATCTGGATGTAATTTTTATTATTCCTCCTTTTCAAGTTGAGCGATAAAAAAGAATGGGTTATGCAGGGGTGGTTTAAATAATCTTTGAATTTCATTTTCAGCAATTGGAGAATTGTACCAAAATTCAATTTAATGTTTTTGGATAATACCTAAACAAACCGATGATATTAATCTAAATTCACTAAATCACATTGCCATAGCAAAGCCTACAGTTTCTCTGTACATTTGGGGGGATACTTCTGCGTTGTTTTTAAAAAACCTGCTGAAGTAGTGTTCATCTTCGTAGCCCAATTCGTAAGCTATTTCTTTTACTGCTTTATTGGTAAGGTACAATTCCCGTTTTGCTTCTATGATAATGCGCTCTGAGATCAGATCGGTCAGGGTTTTATTGAAGTGTGCCTTAGTGATTTTGGCCAGGGCTTTGGGTGATATATTCAGCAGTTCTGCATATTCGCCGGCTGAATGTTTGGTTTTGAAGTTCGCCTCAATATTGTCTTTTAAATCCTGACGTATAAACGGTTCTTTAGATGTTGTTTTAAATTGAGTTTTTTCCGTTTGTTGTTGTGCTTTAAGTCGGGACGCGGTGATAAGAAATATCTTTAAATAAGAAACCAGCAATTCATATTGCGCTAATGCAGGGTTTTGCATTTCCGATCTGATTTGATCAACCAACATTTCGAAGGTGGACTTTGCCGTTTCACCCACCATCACAAACGGAGGATCATATATGTTATTGAACAGTATCCAGTTGCAAGCCACTTCTTTATGATGTTTGTGAATGCAAAAAAAATCAGGATGAAAATTTAAAACCAGTCCTGATATATTTTCATCTTCATGGATCATGAATGGTTGATACGGAGCAAAAGCAAACAATGTATTTACACCAAAATTGTATTCCGCAAAATCTGCTTTTACAGTACCCTTACCCTGTCTGATCCAGATGAACGAATAATAATTGAGCCGCTGAATGTGGTCAAAATGACTATTGTCATCAAAATTAAAAACCTTAAAAGCCAGTGAGCCACTTTTAGGGTTGATGAGTGTTAAAGCGTTTGATTTTGTCATGTGTGATTTTTGGTTTAAAATACCATCTTATCTCAATTGATAAAAGTCAGCCACTCCCAGATATCGGCTGACATTAAATCCTTCTGCATATTTAACATTCAGTGGTCTGCCGTAAATACTGTTCATATTTTTAATCTGATCCAGAAAGGCCAAAACAGAATTTGGATTATGGTCATTGGGATCAACAAACTGAGACTTATAGGCTTTAATGCTCTCCATCTTTTTATCCATTTGCTGTGTTATGTCAATGACAAAATCAGGTTGCAAAAAATAATCCTGGATGTAATGATATATAAACGCTGGCCTCCAGGGCTCCTGAAGTTCTTCATCAAAAAAGGTTTCCTTTTTCTTCAGACCAGAAAGAAAACAAGCATCAGCTACCAATTTTGCCGCATCAGCGTGATCAGGATGTCTGTCATGTAGGGCATTGCACAATACAATGTGCGGTTGGTACTTTCTTATTAACCCAATGACCAGCATCCTGGCAGCTTCAGTATTTTCTATACCACCATCCGGCAGGCCCAGCATCTCTCTGCTTTTTACACCTAAAATCTCCGAGGCTATCTTTGCTTCATTTTTCCTGGTTTCAACATTGCCAAAATTACCCATCTCGCCGGCTGTCAAATCGATAATTGCAGCAGATTTGCCCATTGCTAAATGCTTGACCAAAACACCTGCTGCGGCACACTCCACATCGTCTGGGTGAGCACCAAAAGCCAGAATATCTACTTTATTACTGTTCATGGCTCTTTAATTTTTTTAGTTCAGATTCGAGTTTGGTAATGTATTCCCTTTGTGGTGCAAGTGCACTTTCTATTTCTTCCACCGTGTATCTGGGTGTGATGTGTTGCGGACAATTCCAGTCATAAGCTTCGATATGGAATATCATCATTCGCTCCGCCTTAAATTTGTAGTCATCAGGTAAAAGAGATTCAAATAACTCCATATTATCTTTTAGTTCGACGATATCAGCTCTGGCATATATTTTTAGCCTGGCTCTATTGGGATAATCAACCATAATCAAAGACACATTTTTATTGGTGACAAGATTTCCTATCGAAATATATTGCTTATTGCCCGTAAAATCAATGAAAGCGATTCTTTTCGAATCCAGTACCTTTAGAAAACCTTTTGGTCCACCACGATGCTGGATATATGGAAAATCACTGGTACCAAAGGAAGCCATAAAAAAACTATCCTGATTCCTGATAAACTCAATTTCATTTACTGAAAGACCATCAACGATGTTGAGTTTTTCCATTCTTTCGTATGCTTTCCGGCTCCCATGCTTTTCCTGCATCTCTTTGACTGCATCTGTAAAAGCAATTTCTGCAAAATTTACAGCCATACTATTTCAGTTTTCTGTCAGACTCGTTGATAGCCAGATCATTGATACTTGCATACCTTTTTCTCATCAGACCAAGCTCACCAAACTCCCAGTTTTCATTGCCATAGGCTCTCCACCACTGGCCGTTTATATCCTGATATTCATACTCAAAGCGAACCGCCATTCTATTTTCTCTAAAGCCCCAGAGTTCCTTTTTTAACTTATAATGCATCTCTTTTTCCCACTTTCTGGTGAGAAAAGCAACCACTTCATCCCGACCATTGATAAATTCCGTTCTGTTTCTCCACTCTGTGTCTACGGTATACGCTTTTGAAACTCTTTCCGGATCTTTACTGTTCCAGGCGTCTTCTGCTATTTGTACTTTTTGCAATGCGGTCTCCATTGTGAATGGAGGAAGCGGTGGTCTTTGATTTTCTTCGTTCATATTGAAATATTTTAATATGCTAAGCAATTTGATGACAAATTGCTTAGCATAAAAGGTTTAAAATTATAATTTTTTTACCGTTTCCCATGCACTTCTCACTGTTGTAAGATATTTTTTCTCTGCTTTTTTCCATTCAGTCAAAGTATTGAATGGTTGACCTTCAAAACCTCCGTTAAAAAACAAGTACAGGTTGCCGACAGATACTGTAAATGTTTCGGGGTTGATTGGAAATTTACTTCCTTTTTCAGCCACGCCCCATGCACAATATCCATCGCATTGTGGAAGATATTTGGTTGGATCTGCCTTGAATGCTTTCTTGTTTTTTGCTGAAACAAAATGATAATCAGCACCTTCGTGGGTAACAGTATAAACACCATTACCCTTTGTGGCTTTATTGGCCGCAAAGTACGAAACGACATCATAGCCGCCAATAGCAAGATGATCTTTATCTACGGGCTGAACCTGAGCTGAGATAACATTTGATACAAATGCAAATACAAGCACTAAAAACACTAAACTTAACTTCTTCATTTTAATGAAATTTTATGAATAAATAATTTTTCAATATTGACAATACAAAGGTACGGTCTCTCATGAGTGACTAAAATGGACATAGCACGCAAGGTCAGGGATAATTTTCCTTACCAGAATTTTATAACGATGTTTGTACAACAATAGGATAGCTGAGACCATTATTAAGGGTAAGAACAGCTAATTTTAAAAACTTCCAGTAATTAATTTTTTTCAAAATTATCCAAACGTTAAAGTAATCATAAAATCAAAACATTAAAGTGAGTCACACGTTTGTTGAACTTTATTAACATTTAAATTAAACAAATGAAATCATTTATTTTTGTATTACTTGCGAGTGTTGCGTCAACATTTGCCATCGGTCAGGCTAAAGATATTGTAGATATTGCAGCAGGATCTAAAGATCATACTACACTTGTTGCAGCTGTTGGAGCCGCAGACTTGGTAGCTACTTTAAAAAGTGCTGGACCATTCACAGTTTTTGCACCAACCAATGCAGCGTTTGACAAATTACCTGCAGGAACAGTGACTACACTTTTGAAACCAGAAAACAAAGGAACATTAGCTGGTATTCTTACTTACCATGTGGTGAGTGGTAATATCGATGCTGCGGCTGTAATGGCGGCTATCAAAGCGGGAAAAGGTAAAGCTGTATTGACGACAGTACAAGGAGGTAAATTGACAGGTTCATTGGACAAAGGCAAAGTAAAGCTGACAGATGAAAAAGGAAATTCTGTTTTTGTTACAGCTACTGATCTGAAAGGAACCAATGGAGTAATCCACGTAATTGACGGCGTAGTGATGCCAAAATAATTTTTGGAATTCACTTGAAATTTAAAAGAGACATCTTGATTTATTCAGGATGTCTCTTTTTTAGTTTAATGGGTATCACAACGCATTTTTATTGTGCAATTTAAACTTATCTAATAATGACCCAAAGCAGAAACAACCACGACAATGACTTCATCTTCTAAAATTTGATATATCAATCTGTCTTTTTTATTAAGCCTACGTCTCCAGTAACCTGAAAGCTCATATTTTAGTTGTTCAGGATTTCCGATTCCTGTTGCAGGGTGATTTTCAAGTTCTTCTATAATTTTAGTAAATTTTGAAATATCAGCTTTGTTACCAGATTTTAAAATAATTTTCACATCGCTATCTGCTCTTTTAGTAAAATTTATTCGGTATTTCATTTCCCAAATAGTTCCTTCTTGTATTCATCTGTAAGTTCAATGAAATTGCCTGATTTATACTCTTCCATACTCGATAAAATCTTTTTTACAAATTCAGGATTATATGGCTTTTCCCTTTTCTTTGATAAAGATTTCGGCTTTTTTACTTCGAAAGTGATGTTCATTTCTTGAAGAAAATCTTTCAGAGCTGTCAGTTTTTCCTTTTCGGTTTGAATAATTAAAGTTTCCATGATGTTGTATCTGATGCAAAAGTAAAATATTTAAAATAACAAAAGTCGTTTTACAAAAGTTCTTAAATCAATAATGCCCCATTGCAGACACTACGACAACGATGACTTCACTTTCCAAAATCTGATAAACCAACCTGTCTTTTTTGTTTAATCTGCGGCTGTAAAGATTATTTAAGTTATATTTTAATCTTTCTGGCAAACCAATACCTATATAAGGGTTTTGTTTTAGCTCGATGAAAATTTGTTCCAATCTTTTTATTGTGACTTTATCTCCGGATGCATAAATTCTTTGTAACTCTTTTCTTGCTTTTTCTTCAATGATTAAAGTATATCTTTCCATATATCATTTACATCATTTATAACGATATAATTCCCTTTTTTGTAATTTTCAGTTCGTTCTAAAATCTTCTTTACAAATTCAGGATCATAGGGGCGATCTTCTTTTTTGGAAGACGATTTTGGCTTTTTTACCTCAAAAGTAATATTCATTTCTTCCAAAAAAGCTTTGAGAGCTGTAAGCTTTTCATTTTCGGTGTGGATAATTAAAGTTTCCATGCGCGACCATTTTTTACAAAATTAAGAATATGAACTTAAACGATATTATACTTTGGTAAGTTTCTTTTGTTAAAAGTATTTCTTATTGTACTTTAGGTACTGTAAACCAAAAGGAATTGACATATTCGTTAGACTCAGCTTTTATAGTGCATCCGTGCAATGTGCAGATACTTTTTGCAATAGCCAGACCAAGACCAGACCTGGCGTTGTCACTTTTTTCGTTGGTGTAATATCTGTCAAAAATAACATCCAAATCTTCCTGCAGTATCAAATCTCCTGAGTTGCAAATCTTAACTTTGAAGTTTTCCTTTGCATCTAAAATCCATATTTTTATATAGCCCCCTTCATCAACATATCTTACTGCATTGTCTAATAGGTTTTGAAATACCCTGTCTATATATTTGACGTCGCCATATGCCAAACCAAGATTTTCATGAATTTCGAAGTTAAGATCGATATGTTTTGTCTTGATCTTTAGTTGATATTTCTGAATGATGTCAGATACCAGCTCATATATATTAAATGGCTCACTATCAATTTTAATTTGCCCTGATTCGAGTTTACTCAGCTCAAAAAGATCTGATACCAAGCGATTGAGTCTGTTGGTTTCTGAATAGGCTACATCTATATATTTGTTTTTATCATCATCTGACAAGGTAGATTTATTGTTTCGAATCAAATCCAAAAATCCGATGATACTAGCCATCGGCGTACGTAGATCATGGGATATATTGGAAATCATTTCCTTTCTGAATTGATCTAGAGTGCTTAATTTATCATTAGCAAAAGATAATTCGGCATTCATTCGAGTGATTTCATTATTGGCTTCTTCGATGATATTTTTGTCTTTTTGCTCACGGGTAAGTATTTTTCTCATTTGCCATAAAAGCAAAGCAATCATAACTCCAAATATGGCCAGAGATATAAATAAAGCTTTTATCATTGCCATCCTGACTGACTTCAGGAAGACATCCAGTTTTTCATCTATCATCACAACAGCCACTGTATTACCTTGGGAATTTTTAACAGGCGCAAATGCTGACAACCACATCCCGAATTCGTCTTCATATACAGGAATAATGCCTCCAATCTTATATTTCTCATTTAAGGAAGCATGATAAGTATTATAGGGATGTCGGAAATACGGAACAGTGTCTGATGTGATGCCAAATTCATAAAACATACCACTTTCATTCATCGATATTGTATAAACCGGGCTCTTGAACATGTTAGCTTCATAATTTGATCTCAATAATTTATGAAGCGAAAAATAAAGGCTATCCTGCTCATTTTTTTTAATATCATCTTTTGCTCTATGAGTCTCAAAGATCTCTTCGTGGATATCACCGTCTATCTGAAGCGACAGAGAATTAGCAATACCAGCCAGCCGCATCAAAGTTGACTGTTCATATTGCGATACGGTAAAATTGTAAAACAATACGACTATCAGTAACCACAAAATGACAATAGACCCACCTACCAAAAGCAGAATTTGTCGCAGCCTTCTGTTTTTCCAGACATTCGTAGTAATCATTATCAGCTTTCGGGGTTTTTATTAAATTTATAGCCCAATCCCCACACTGTCACCAGATAATTTGGTTTAGCAGGATCTTCTTCTATTTTACTTCTGAGCCTATTGATATTAGAATTTACCGTATGCTCCAGTCCTTCAAATTGTTCACCCCAAACCCGTTCGAGGACGTCCATTCTGGTAAAATTACGGCCAGCATTAGACATAAAAAGCTGGATAATATCAAATTCTTTGGCTGTCAGGTTGACTTCTATGTTGTTTTTAGTCAGCATACGATTGGTCATATCCAAAGACAAATTGCCGATAGAGATGATTTGATTTGATTTTTTATCAATACCTGACTTTACCTCTGATCTTCTGAGCAATGCTTTTACCCGTGCGAGTAGTTCTCCATTGCTGAATGGTTTTGTGAGATAGTCGTCAGCACCTATGTCCAATCCAGCAATTTTGTCATCTTCTTCAGATTTGGAGGTGAGCATAAGTATGGGCATTTGACTATTGTTCTGTCTGATTTTACGACAAATTTCCATACCACTGACACCAGGTAACATGAGATCCAATACGAGGAGACTATATTTCTTTTGGGTGAGTGCATCCAGACCTTTCCACCCATTGTCATACTCATCGATAGGCTCATTAAGTTTTGTCAGAACAATTTTAATCAGATTTCGGATATTGGCGTCGTCTTCGATGATGGCTATTGACATAAACTTAAATTAAAAGTTGATACAAAGATAACCACCTTTTTAGTTTTTTTAGTTTCAGGATTTATAAATGGAAGATGTAAGTAAGGTATATTTGCCTCAATGAACTAATAAAAATTGAGATGAAGGCATATTTTACATTGATTTTCCTTGTTTTATCACTTAATATGATCAGTCAAACTATAAAAGATTCTCTGGATAAAATTATAAATGACCATCATATTTCTACAGGTTTATCCTACAGTCTTTTGGTTGCTCATAATGGTAATATAGTGTATCAAAATTCCTTTGGAAGTAATACATTGGGTGGAAGTGATACATGTGATAAAAAGAGTAATTATAGGATGGCCTCGGTAAGTAAACAATTTACCGCTGCTGCAATATATTTGCTTATTAAACAAAAAAAGCTTGATCTCAAACAAACGCTCAAAGACTTTTTTCCGGATTTTTCCGAAGTTGGTGGATCCATTACGATAGATCAATTACTTTCGCACAGTTCAGGGGTGTATGATTATGAAGAATTACAAAACGATACACTAACCAGACAATTATCTGATTTTGATATTCTGAATATGGTAAAGCCGATTAATAAAACATACTTCACTACGGGAACAAAATTTAGGTATTCCAATACAGCATATTGCCTTCTGGCATTAATAGTCGAAAAGGCATCCGGTCAAAGTTTTGCTGATTTTACAAATCGCTATATTTTCAAACCTTTAAAAATGAATACAACAGAGTGGTATGGCGCAGATATAAAAAACAGAGTGTATGGATATGCTAGAAATAAGGAGGGGAAAATCGAATTTAGAGACCAAAGCATTACCAGTGCCACTCTAGGAGATGGTGGTTTATATACATCTTTATCTGATTATTACCGATGGTATAAAAACCGTAAAAGAGTGTTGGGAATAGATATTTCTGAAATGATACATTTATCATCAAAAAGTATTTTTAACGATTATAGTTACTCATTTGGATGGTTTTACGAAAAAAAAGGTAGTAAACTTAAAACCCTGCTTCACTCGGGAGCGACATGTGGATTCAGTAATATTGTGATTGAAATCCCGGCTACCCAATCTGTAATTACATATTTTACAAATCTTGCGGACAACCATAATTCCTTTTTGCCAATCGAAAAAATATTGATTTCATCAAAAATTCTTCCGGTCAATTTTTCTTACCGAATCATGCATGATGAAACTCATTAATTGAATTGGGTAATAACTAAAAATCAATCAGGTTGACCCCAATGCCAACACTGATTGATATCAAAATAAACCGATTTTTGAAATAAAAATTTTATACTTTTCCCATGAATTAATTTAAAACATTATTAATAAATTTGCCTTTTCCAAATCAAACCAGGAAATATTTTTTTGATTATTGAAAGTATTTATTCTGTCGAGTTAGAAAAATCAATCAGGTTGACCCCAATGCCAACACTGATTGATATCAAAATAAA
The DNA here is from genome assembly GCA_043748345.1 of Saprospiraceae bacterium. Lineage (GTDB taxonomy): Bacteria > Bacteroidota > Bacteroidia > Chitinophagales > Saprospiraceae > OLB9. Next base: position 2,932 of record JAYTNJ010000093.1, on the reverse strand, counting down.
CCGATTTTGAAATAAAATTTTATAATGCAATTACTTTATAACTGTAATATCACCACTAATTAATTCTTCGAATTCTTTATCATTTTCGTCCAGTGCCTTATAAGTGAATATAAAAGTATAAACTCCCATCTCCACCTGCTTTCCGCCGAAAGTACCCTCCCATGGTGCTAAACCATCATCCGACTTATAGACCAGGTTACCCCATCTGTCATAGATTGAAATTTTTGATGATATAACACATCCTGAATGGGAGACCTTAAATTTGTCATTTCCTTGCCATGAACTCAAGTTTATGATATTTGGATGATTTATTTTACAGCAGAATTCTTTGATTTCGATTTCGTCTGAAGCTATACATCCATTTTGATCCACTACATAAACGGAATAAATACCATTGTCGGATACATACATTTCTGTATCTGAAGTACCATCACTCCAATGAATTTCTGGAAATTTTTCCACTTGGAGCATAATACCACCATCAAGTTGGCATATTACTGTATCTCTTCCCAAATTCACCCTTGGAAGAGCATTTACCAGCACTTCCATCTCAACAGGCTGTGAAATCAGTTTACATCTCTCAAGCATTTGTACTACCTTTATAGTGTATTTACCTGATTGTTGTGGCACCATGATATTTGTTCTGTTACTGGTTAATTTTAGTCCTGCCATAGCAGAAGATGAGCTCCAGTTATAAACCGCTTCATCCATACCGTTCACTTTTATCAGTATAGTATCTCCAAGACAAATAGGATTTGGATTGTATGAAAGATCATAAGGTGACCCTATTTGTTCTATGGTAGTTATTTGTTTCGAAACTTTGGAACTGCATCCATAATTGTCAGTAACAGTCACGGTATACATAGCATTGCCACTTACAATAATTGTTTCTGTCGTTTCATTAGTGCTCCAAATGTAAGAATTGCCGCCTGAAGCTTTAAAATTAGATGTTGTATTTTTACAAATATTATTTTGTCCGGATATCGAAGCCGTTGGGAGTTCATTTACTTTTACCGTAACTGAAGTGGTATTCTTACACCCATTAGCATCAGTCACTGTTAATATAAAAGTATTAGCTATACCTACGGATATGGATTGGGCGGAACTATTATTGCTCCAGGCAAAAGCTACACCACCATTTGCTTTTAGATCTGTAACTGAACCTTTACACACTTCTGATTTACCTGTTATCATCGCATTAGGTAAATTATTTAGCTTTAATGATTTAGTAACAACCGTTGTGCACGTATTTAATCCTGTTACAGTAACTTTATATTCCGAATTATTTTCAGCATTGATGGTTGCAGTAGTCTCGCCTGTAGCCCATTTATATAAATTTCCCCCTGTCGCTGTAAATGGCGTTTTTTGTCCGACACAAATTGCTGTATCGCCTGTTATTTGAGCAGCTGGAGGCAAATTAATCATTAGTTGTTTGTTTGCTTCACCAGAGCAACCATTGTTATCTGATACAGTCACTTTATAATTTCCTTCAGTAGCGACCGGGATTGAAGCTGTTGTGGCTCCAGTATTCCAGATGTATGAACTACCTCCGCTTGCAACGTAAATATCTGATTGGCCGGTACATATTTCCGGTTTACCATATATTGAAACTACAAGTGAATCAGCAATAGTCAATATTTTGGATGTAGTTGATGTACAATTATTGCTATTTGTTACCGTAACAAAATACTGTCCTGATTTATTAAGACTTATGGAAGCATTTGTCATACCATTGCTCCACAAATAAGATGTTCCACCGCTTGCAATAAATGAAGATGACTTGCCAAAACAAATTTTATCATCACCTGAAATGACTGTTATTGGTTTTTCAAATTTAACAATATCGGCAGTTGTCATAGCTGAGCAACCCTTTGCATCTGTTGCCGTAACAGAATATTTACCAGCTGAGCTTACTACAATAGTTGAGCTGGTGGATTGGTTGTTCCATAAGTATGTGATACCGCCAGAGCAAGTTATTGCTGTTGTTGACCCATCACATAATCCAGTAGGAGCATCAATTTTAACTTGAGGTAGTTTGTTCACAATTAAACTTCTGGCAGTGACGCCATTACATCCATTGGCATCCGATACAGTAACCATATATATACCTTCTTTATTTAATGAAATTTGGGACGATGTTGAGCCATCACTCCAAAGATAGTTGTTGCCACCACCAGCAGCAAATATGGAATTTTTTCCTTCACAAATTTCGTACTGACCGGTAATATTTGCGACTGGCAGTGCATTTATTTTATAATTAACGGCTGTTCTTGTTGCGCTTAAACAACCACTGCTTATTTCTCTGGCTTGCGCATAAAAGATGTAATCGCCTACAGCCGTTACAGTCGGGGTATAGCTTGCACTAGTGGTTTGAATAGATGATCCGCCAGTTGCTCCTGCATACCAATCTATGGTAACGCCACTTGATACCGTTGCTGACACAGTGGTATTGGTTGCTCCAAAACAAATCGTATCGCCAACAGTAAGTGTTGGAGCAGCAATTACCGGACAAGCACAATTTGGTGCTGTCACAGGTAAAGTTACGTCACACCCTGTTGTACTATTTGTAGCCGTCAAAGTAACATTTGTACCAGTTGGAATACCTGTTACAGTGTTGCCGCTCACAGTTCCAGCCGTACTTGTCACATTACTATTGCTCACAAAAGTAATAGTATATGTAGAAAAATCTGGTGAACAAACTGCTGATGTTATACCCAAGGTCGGCAATGGATTCACAACGATAGTTGCTGTAGCTGGAGTATTGGTACAACCTGTGACCGGATCTGTGTAATTAAATGTCACTGTTACTGGGCTTGAACCACTCAATCCACTGGGATCAAAAGTACCTGCTGCACCTGCACCATCGGTCACACCATTTCCACTCCATGTTCCACCTGATGGCGAACCTGTCAAAGTAATGTCAGCTCCATCT
>JAYTNJ010000092.1:0-7907 GCA_043748345.1 Saprospiraceae bacterium | reverse complement strand
GGTAACTAGGTTCATATTATAGCACTTTGCTTTTTTATATGGACCGAGCCTACGGCTCTCAAAGTTATACTATTTTATGCCAACGGATTAAAATCCGTTGTTACAAAATAGGCCGATGCTACGCATCTGAAAAACGGCAGATACATTAGAAATATCAACACTATAATCATCTCAAGCATATACGATACTTCAGAGCCATAGGTTCGATACATCATCTAAACATAGAATTTATCCGTTGTTACAAAATAGGCCGATGCTACGCATCTGACAAGCGTTAGATACTTTAGAAATATCAACACTATAATCATCTCAAGCATATACAATGATTCAGAGCCATAGGTTCGAAACATCTTGAAACCACGGATTTTAATCCGTGGTATATACCAGAGATATATGGATTGTGCCTAAGGCACAATCCATATAAAATCTCCAGTACCGTCAAAAAGGTAGCGATATAGTAAACTCAGTTCCTTCACCTTCCTTACCTGCCCGTCCTGTAGGCGGGCTCTCTACCTTCAACTCCCCTCCATGTGCCTTCACAATGTCATAAGCGAGAGAAAGCCCTAATCCTGTACCTTGTCCGGTGGGTTTGGTAGTAAAGAAAGGTTGGAAGATTTTTTCTTTGATAGACTCGGGAATACCATTTCCGTTGTCCTTAACCATTATCTCAATCTTAGCATCTCTACGTTTAGTGGATACGATTACCTTTGGTTTATACCCCGCTGCCCCTTTTTTTCTGCGCTCATTGACAGCGTAGAAAGCATTGGTGATGAGATTGAGTATCACTCTACCGATGTCCTGGGACACCACATTTATTTTGGGAAGTGTTGGGTCAAAGTGTGTATCCAGTACCGCATTAAAATCTTTGTCTTTGGCTCTAAGCCCGTGATAAGCCAGTCTTAAATATTCGTCGGCAAGATCATTGATATCTGTGGTTTCTTTAGTCCCGGTGCTCGTACGTGAGTGTTCGAGCATACCTTTGACAATGCTGCTCGCTCGTTTGCCATGGTGGTTGATCTTTTCAAGGTTTTGTTTTACATCATCAGCAATTGCTTTAGCATCATCATAATTTCCTTTTGATAATTCGTCTTTCATTTCATCGATCAGTTCATTGGATACTTCACTAAAATTATTGACAAAATTAAGAGGGTTTTGAATCTCGTGCGCTATACCGGCAGTGAGTTCGCCAAGGCTTGCCATTTTTTCGGATTGGATGAGTTGGGATTGTGTAATTTTTAGTTCAGCAAGCATTTCTTCGAGCGATTTTTTTTGCAATTCCAGTTCTTGTGTTCTTTCAGATACTTGCTCCTCCAGCTCCTTTCTTTTCAATTGCAGTGCTTTTCGCTCTTCTTCATCCTTTTGTTGCTGTTTTTTATCTTTTCTGATTTGCTGATGAATATATATTCCAAATCCAAACAACCATAGTACAGAAAATCCTTTAGCAGTTTCAGTTAATACACTAATGCTTTCGCTGAATCCCCGGAATGTGTTTCTGAGTAAAAAAGAACTAAATGTAGCAATCAGGTAGGGAAGAATCACAGGAATCAATTTACCAACCATTTTGTAATTTCGTAATAAATAAATAATACAAAAGCTGATAAATAATAGCAACTCTACGTAATGATCAACGATAATATTTAAAGATAAAATACTTGCAAGGGCTAATAAACCGAAAGCAAAAAGCCAGGCATATTTAAAATAAAGTTTATACTGCGGCAGAGCTGAATTGACATCCAAAAACAATACAAAATATTTGGATACACCCCACGTCAGCAAGGTAAGAGGTATTATGTTTTCAAAATCCAAATTGATAAAAATTTAGTATTGATAAAAATATTTATTGCAAAGTACGATGATAAAAAACATCTGACAATGATCTACATGAACAAAAAGTAAGAAAGGTATGCAAAAATGCTTGAATTTTTAAAATAAATTCAAAATCTACAAAGATTTCATCCGTTTAAATTTAGTTTGGTCACGTCTGGTGACCTGGTTATAAGGTCAGATGGAGCCTCATTTTAATCATTCTCCTTTGTGTCTTGCAGAGCAGTCATGTGGTTTCATGCATATATTTTTAATTTGTATTTTAAATTGCAACATGGAATTCGCATGAAAATAATCATCGAGGTTTGTGCCCGCCTGAACACATTATTCAGGAAGGTACCACAATGTCGGTTCATGCTCATTTTATCTTATTCTTAAGTTTGTTTTGATGATTATAGATACACAAATATCATACATACTGAGCTGCAAGCCACCTCAGATACTTTTCTATTTGTCCAGTGAGATAATACGGTAAATTGAGTAGGTAAAAAACTTTTCCATTGGATGTTTTTAAACAATCTACACTTAGTTTTCCGCTGTAAATCCTTACAGACAAGTTTTGTGGTGAATTTTCCATAAAAAGATGCAATGACCGCAACCGTCCCGTAATGCCGGATTTTACTTCAATTGGTATTAACTGCCCTTCAAAAACAAAGATGTAATCAACTTCAGCGACAGATTCTTTTTTTTCCCGAGTCCAAAAATGTAGCTCACTCAATACGTTATATTGGCTAGCTAATAACTCCTGTCCGACAATATGCTCGGCAACTTTTCCCTGATACGCAAGTTCTAAACCCTGTATAGACAAAATTTCTTTTTGAATGCCCGCCAAATGATTCATCAAGCCCGTATCTAATAATTGAAGTCGAGGCGATTTTTTTTTGTCTGGAAAAAGAGGCAAGAAAGTAGATGTACAAGGATAAACCAAATACAATAAAAGGGCTTTTTCAATGGTTCTGATAGCTTCACCCACTTCACGACTGCCATAATTTGACTGGCCGAAATGCTGAAATTTAATGCGATTTCCAGCTTCTACGCTCATACTTTTGATTACGTGCCGAATCACTTGCACCATGGTATTATTGCGAGCGTATTTTTCTACATCATTCATATACGACACTAACAATGATTCATAAATGGGTAATAAAGCCGTTAAGTTTTGGTTTTCAACATAATGTTTTACCACTTCGGGCATACCTCCAATGATAGTGTAAGTCTGAAAAAGTTGCAATAATTTTTCATGGGCAAACTCTGCAATCGGCACATTATGGTACTGCTGTAAAGCAGATTTTTCACCCATTGCTGTCAAAAATTCATTAAAAGCCATCGGACGAAGTACTTTGTATTCCACCCTACCCACGGGCATCGACATATTTTCATTTAAAACGGCTTCGAGCAATGAGCCTGCAGCAATGACGTGAAATCGAGGGAAATCTTCAAAAAAATACCTTAGCAAATTAATAACCTCGGGAACTTCCTGAATCTCATCTATGAAAATAAGTGTATCAAACTGCTGAATATCTTTGTCTTTCAGAAAGAAAATGGCTTCAACCAAGGTAGAAAAACGAGTATAGTTTTTAAAAATAATTGCATCTTCTTTCCTTTCAAGATTGAGATAAATATATTGTTGATATTGACGAGAAAATTCATTGACAACAGTGGTTTTGCCCACCTGCCTTGCTCCTCTTAATAGTAAAGGTTTCCGACTCGAAGAAAGCCTCCAAGCTTGAAGTTCTTGCAGAATATTGCGATGATACATATCTATATTTACATAAAGTTAGGGCAAATATATCATTATATTGTAACAAAGTGATAGTATTAATTAGTTTATTTTGTTATAAAGTTAGGGTAATACTATTCAAATCGGTAATTCATCATAAGCGAGAAAGAGCTCAAGCCCGTTTCCCACCCTTAGGCTTGGTAGTAAAGAAAGGTTGGAAGATTTTATCTTTTACAAGAAAAGCCAGCTGAAAATATAACTTAAGTTTTACGTGTGTCATACGAAAGCACTTTGCTTTTTTATATGGATCGAGCCTAAGGCTCTAAAAGTTACTATTTTATGCCAACGGATTAAAATCCGTTGTTACAATATCGGTCGATGCTACGCATCTGCTTAGCTTATTAGAGCCGGAGGCTCGAAACATCTTATAACCACGGATTTTAATCCGTGGTATATACAAGAAATAAATAAAAAGTGCTGTAGGCACGACCCATATATGGTACAACTTTCTGCTATCACAAGGGCAAAAAAATCATAAACTCAGTTCCTTCCCCTTTCTTACTTTCCAACTTCAACTCCCCACCATGCGCCTTCACAATATCATAAGCGAGAGAAAGCCCTAATCCCGTTCCCTGCCCCGTAGGCTTTGTTGTGAAGAAGGGCTGGAAGATTTTATCTTTGATAGCGTAAGGGATGCCGGAGCCGTTGTCTTTTATAGCGATTAGCAATTGGCTATTAGCTGTTTGTTGGGTGGTGATGGATACTTTGGGCTCATATCCCGTTTCTCCTTTTTTGCTTCGTTCGTTGACAGCGTAGAAGGCGTTGGTAATAAGATTGAGTATCACTCGGCCGATGTCCTGAGATACCACGTTTATTTTTAGAATGGCGGGATCAAAGTTTGTCTCTAATGTTGCATTAAAATCTTTGTCTTTGGCCCGCAGACCTTGGTAGGCAAGCCTTAGATATTCGTCAGCAAGTACATTGATATCTGTGGGTTCTTTTGTGCCTGAACTCTTGCGCGAGTGTTCAAGCATTCCTTTGACAATGCTGCTGGCTCGTTTTCCGTGGTGATTGATCTTTTCCAGGTTTTGTTGGACATCTATGGCAATGGCTTTTACTTCATCATAGTTTCCTTTGTCCACTTCGTCCACCATCTCCACCATCAACTCATTACTTACCTCCGAAAAATTATTGACGAAGTTCAATGGGTTTTGTATTTCGTGGGCTATGCCGGCGGTCAGCTCTCCGAGAGATGCCATTTTTTCGGATTGGATGAGTTGGGATTGGGTTTGCTTTAAATCAAGCAATGTTTTTTCTATTTGCTGTTTAGCCAATTCAAGCTTAAAAAAATCTTCATAACGTGCATATGCTGTAGAGAACGCGTCTGCCAGATTCTGAACTAATCCCAGGTGTTCATCGCTTAAAGGAGCAACAGATCCAACGTATAACATACCCTGTAAAAATGGGAGTAAATGCAGATGTAAATGGGTAGGATGTATTTCTGTGAGATATTCTTCATGGGATGAGATGGCACCTTGCTCTATAAGGTTGTTGGCCTGATCCATAAAGTCCGCTTCATTCCATTGGGTTACATACATTTGTTTCTTACGCCAATAAGGCAAGCTTTCAGCAAGAAGTCCGGGATTTGAATATGGTACATTATATGATGCGATAGCTTGTCCTTCGGGTGTGGAGAGAAACGTATTGATCTGTTGGAGCTCTTCATCCATTATAAACACACCACACCGAACGAAGTGAACGCCCAGTGTGTTTAACTCATTCCAAAGCAATGGAATGATGGTCTGCAGGTCATTGGTAGATCGCATGGAAGCTGTTTGTGCCCGAACGCGATCCAGAGAGGCACTTTTTATTGCTTCTTTTGCCTGTGTTTCTGCATTCTGAAGATCCAGAAAACGGGAATAAGCTTGTTCAAGTACACTACCGAAGCGTTTGAGTACATCAAGTTCTTCTACTGTGTAGGGAACACCTGAGTAATTGAAAATATTAAGAGCAAAGTGTTTTCTGAGTGCTGATGCGGTTGTAAATCCGGGAGAGTCGTAATTATGCATTTTCCTTTCCTCCGGAACACCGTGCAAATGTTTATAGACATGATCAAGCCACTGGTTTTTTTCTTCGAAGTTTAAACAGAAGGTAATAGAATCCAGGCCTTTATTTTTTGCATCTCTAGGCAGATTGAATGCTGGATGATCAAAATATGGAATAAAAATCCTGAACGGATATAAAGCACCAGGGACTGCTGTCCAAGCATCCAGGTCATTGCTATCGTAAGGATTTAAAGCAAAGGATGCCGATTCAACATTAATTTTTAAAAGGGTAAACTGATCCAGTATCAACTGGATGACATCAAAAAGCTCTTCGCTCTTATTCATATTTAATGTAACACTTCTTACCCTTTCGAGTGCGGCTTCAAGGGCTTGAGCAAAATCATGCTCCCGCTTCATCTGCTCCAACTCGAGACTTTTCTTATCGAGTTGTTTCAGTAAATCATCTTTTGTAAACCGATGTGCTATGGCAATTTCCTTTTTCATAGATTTCAAGCCAATCCTATAAAAGATGGGTAGTCAGAATGTTAACAATAAAATGATGAACCAACATGAATTATTCACGATTATATAAATACATAAAATGCTGCTATTTTTGAAAATTCTATCATTTTAAACTGGCTGAAGTGCGTCAAGTTCTTTTAAACTAACCTTCAATGCTTCTTCATCGAAGACGTGATCTGTTAATTTTCCTGCAAAGAAATCCGAATATGCCTGCATATCAAAATGACCATGTCCACATTGATTGAATAAGATCGTTCTTGATTTTCCTTCGATTTTGGCCTGATTGGCTTCTCGAATCACCTGCGCAATGGCATGGGTGGCTTCCGGAGCAGGAATAATGCCCTCCGTTCTAGCAAACATCAATCCTGCTTCAAAACATTCTAATTGTTGAATGGCAACTGCCTCGATCAATCCGTCTTTCAGCAGTTGGCTACAGATCGTCCCCGTACCATGCCAACGCAAGCCACCTGCGTGAATACCGGGTACCTCATAATTGTGGCCTAAGGTATACATAGGTATCAATGCTGAATAACCTGCCGCATCTCCATAGTCATAACAGAAAATGCCTTTGGTCATTCGAGGGCAACTGGCGGCCTCAACGGCTACGCAACGCACATCTCGTTTACCCTGCAATTTTAATTGAAGAAAAGGGAAGGATATACCCGCAAAACTTGATCCTCCACCCATAGGAGCAATCACAACATCCGGATAATCTCCGGCATATTCCATTTGTTTTAATGCCTCTTGTCCAGCGATCGTTTGATGCAGCATTACACTATTCAAAGCGGAACCAAAGCCTCGTTTTGCTTCGGCTACGGTCATCATGCGTTCATTTGCTTCAGAACCGGCAATGCCTAAACTACCCTGATGGTTGGGAAATTGAGATAAAATACTTTTGCCAAATTGTGTTTTGTTACTTGGTGAGGCGCAAACATCTCCTCCAAATATCTCCATAAAGGTTTTTCTGTACGGCTTCTGGTCATAACTAACCTTGACCATAAACACCTCACAATCCATATCAAACAAGGAACAGGCAAAACTTAACGCGCTACCCCATTGCCCTGCGCCGGTTTCTGTAACCATTCGCTTAGCACCCTCTTGTTTAGCATAATACACCTGAGGAATGGCGGTATTGGCTTTATGAGAACCAGCCGGACTCATACCCTCATTTTTATAGTAGATTTTTGCGGGAGTATCCAATAGCTTCTCCAACCCAAAGGCTCTTACCAGAGGCGTAGGTCTCCATAATTTATAAAAGTCGTTTACCTGATCCGGAATTTCTATAAAGCGTTCGGTAGATATCTCCTGCATAATCATGGGCATTGGGAACGACGCAGTAAGGTCTTCCAACCCAAGTGGTTGTTTGGTGACCGGATGAAGCGATGGTAAAAGCTTATTGGGCATGTCGGCAACTACATTATACCAGTGAGTGGGCATTTCTGACTCGTCGAGGAATATTTTTTTTTTGGCATAGCTGCTTAGGAGTTGAGGATGTAAAAGAATGAGATAATTAAGCACAATTTAATATAAAAATTGAATAGCGCAATTTATATGCTGATATTATCTAATCAAACGGGCAAAAAAATCCTAAATTCTGTTCCATCTGTAACTGTGCTGCTCACATCAAGCTCCCCGCCATGTCCTTTCACAATATCATACGATAAAGATAAAACCAACCCGGTTCCTTGCCCGGTTGGTTTTAACCCAAGTTGCAAATAGCCAAATACAAAATGCTCCAAAATGGCCTATTTTTGATTATTTATCCACAAAATGCATTTATTTTGAGCGAGCAATAA
>JAYTNJ010000091.1:0-16246 GCA_043748345.1 Saprospiraceae bacterium | reverse complement strand
AAATACTACACCATAAAAATCAGTCAAATAATCCAATACTCGTTTCAGAGCTGCTTCTTTATCATGTTTACTGACATAAATATATTTATGATCTATGTTTTCATTGGTTTTACTATCAGACTGAATTCTCACTTCAAAAGGGGATTCCATATAGGTACCTACAATTCGTCTTATTTCAGGTGGCATGGTTGCAGAAAATAACCAAAGAACTTTTTCTTCAGGTGTAAACTGCAGAATTTTGTCAATATCTTCCTGAAATCCCATATTGAGCATTTCATCTGCTTCATCAAGGACAAGAAACTCTATCTCATCGAGCTTTATAGCTTTACGATCAATCAAATCTTGAAGCCTGCCAGGAGTCGCAACCAATATATGAGGAATATTCTTTTTGATATCCCGGATTTGAGTAACGATGGGAGTGCCACCGTATACTACCATAGTCCTCATACCTTTTTTATACTTGCCGAAATTTTCAAATTCCTTTGCGATTTGCTGGGCAAGTTCGCGAGTAGGTGCCAAAATCAAGGCAAAAACTTTATTTACTGTTGTGTCTAAGAAATGAATAAGTGGCAGGCCAAAAGCTGCAGTTTTTCCTGTACCTGTTTGAGCCAAACCAATAAAATCAGGTTTATTCTGTAGTAGTGTTGGTATCGATTTGTATTGAATTTCAGTTGGGGTAACAAATCCTATTTCCTCAAGTGATCGCAATATTTCATCACTAAGGCCTAAATCTTTAAATGTTTGCAAGGGTAAATTTTATTTGAAGCCGCAAAGATAAACAATTATTTTGCAACTTGGGAGAAAAATCAGACTAAACCCAATTTTTCCCTATTGTAATATTCAGTGAAAGTTATCATTCTTTGCTGCGATTCGTCCCAAAGTTTATTGGATGCCAGCTTTAAACTTTGCCAAAATGTAAGAACAGTAACGTATTGATTTACCCATTGATTCTCTGCTAATGCTTTTTTGAGGTTGTAATTTGGGATAGCAGGATTTAAGTGATGAATATGGTGAATTCCGATATTTCCTGTCAACCAATTGAACAAGCCCGGTACTTTATAATATGTACTCCCCCTTAAAGCTGCAGTTAAATAATCCCATTTATCAAGCCATTGTTTATAAGCTGCTTCATGTTGATGTTGAACATAAAAAAACCAAATAGCTATAACAGAGAAAATAACCACTATGGTAAAGTGTGTCAAGAAAAATTTACCAAAGCCTAAAAAATAACCAAGTGTAAGAAAGAGGCACACTAATAGAAAATTATTAAGCCAAAGTCTCCATTTTTCGTTTTTAAATACATCCATCTTTATCATAGGAAGCCTGTTGTGAATAACTACATAATAGATAGGACCGAGGATGAACATGACTAAAAATGATCGGTAAATTCTATATTTAAATCTGCCCCATTTATCCAAAACTTTGAATTCACTTACTGTTAGGGTATCGATATCTCCGATGTCTCTGAGTTCAAGTTGCCCATTATGTGAGTGGTGCAGATGGTGCGATTTTGCCCAATAATGAAAAGGAATCGTACTGAATATAGAACAAGCGTATCCTACTATGGCTCTTGCTTTACTATTGCTGAAAAAAGTACGATGACCACAATCATGCTGAATTATAAAAATACGAACAAGAAAAAAAGCATTGATCACACCTAAAGCCAGCGTAATCCAATAACTGTAATCTAAAGAAATGTACATCAGTATCCAAATGGCAATAAAGGGCACAAAAGAATTAATCATTTGTACGATTGCTTTGGTACTATCAGTCTGAGTATATCGGTTAAATGATTTAAGCAGGGACTTTTCTATTTTAATATTATCCACTATAAATGTTTAATAGTTTGAGTCACAAAGATACAACTAAACCACTGAGCCATAAAAATTATCCTATATATATTTACAAAAAAGCAAAATGATTTTTTATATATTTGTATAATGAACCATTATACTTATTTTTATTTTTTTCTAATGAGCGCTATAAGCCCGTTCATTTTGAGTGCTCAATCTTTCAAAGTGATGACATTTAATATCAGGTATGATGAAACTAGAGATTCTATGGACAACTGGCATTTTCGTAAAAGAGAAATGATTGAACTATTTAAAAAGGAACAACCAGTACTTATAGGTATTCAGGAGGGATTATATCATCAGGTTACCTATATTGACAGTTGCCTTTCAGACTACATGTTTGTAGGAAAAGGAAGGGATGATGGTAACATGAAGGGGGAATATAGTGCTATTTTTATAGACACAACTCAATTTAAGCTTGTACATTCATCTACCTTCTGGCTGTCAGAAACACCGGATACTATATCTAAAGGCTGGGATGCAGCACTACCAAGGATATGTACTTATGCATTGCTGGAACATAAAAAGAATAATCGATTTTTTTGGATCTTCAATACACATTTTGACCATATAGGAGAGATAGCCAGGGCAAAGTCATCTGAACTCATTGTAAAAAAAATAAAAATGCTAAACACTTCAAACTACCCTATCATCTTGATGGGCGATATGAATTCAAATCCAAATGACATTCCTATAAAAATATTAAGTGAAAAATATTATGATGTCAGAAATTCTAAAAATTTCAAAGGGCCCGAAGGAACTTTTAATGGCTTTGGTAAAGAAAAAGCGGTAAGAAGAATCGACTACATCTTTTTATTAAAATTTGAAACTCAAAAAGCGCAACACCTTGAAAGTAAAAGAAGAAACGGTCGTCATATATCCGATCATCTTCCTGTGATGGTTAAAATAAAATTTGCATCTAATTCGGCAGACTAATGCTTATAGAAACCTAAAGTGGCAAGTTAATATCTCTCTTAAAAATACCACAAAAAACTTTAGCCAGGTACATTTAATCAAAAATTTTTATAATATGAGCGTCCAAGCTAGTTTTACTTTATGGCCTGAAGTATCATCTCAGAGATATCCAAGACCATTACTTCATCCTGCTTGTCTTTAGCTTTCATAGCGTCAGTGAGCATTGTGATACAAAAAGGACAATTGGCAGTAACGATTGTTGCTTGGGTAGCCAGAGCCTCTTCACTCCTCTCCGAATTGATTCTTTTATCTCCATGTTCATCTTCTTTAAACATTTGAGCGCCTCCTGCTCCGCAACACAAACCGGTACTTTTACTCCTTTTCATTTCCACAAGGTCAGCATCCAATGCTGAGAGAAGACTGCGTGGGGCTTCATATTCGCCATTGATACGGCCCAGATAACATGAATCGTGATAGGTTATTTTTTTACCTTCAAAACTACCTCCTTCAACCTTTAATTTTCCACTATTCAATAATTCCGAAAGGAGTTGTGTATGATGCACCACTTCATATGATCCTCCTAAATCAGGATATTCATTTTTTAAGGTATTAAAACAGTGGGGGCAGGCAGTAACAATTTTTTTTACCCCATACATATTGAGTGTATTGATATTCTGCAAAGCCAGCATTTGGAATACGAATTCGTTTCCAGCCCTTCTGGCAGGATCACCGGTGCACATTTCTTCATTTCCCAGTATCGCAAATAAGACACCAGCCTTGTGGAGTAATTCAGCAAATGCTTTAGAAACTCTCTGTGCCCGCGCATCAAAACTACCGGCGCAGCCTACCCAAAAGAGAATATCTACGTTTAATCCTTCGGCGGATGTTTCGGCCATTGTTTTTACATTCATTTTTTATTTAGTTTTTTAGATAATTTAAGGTATTTGATAAAAGAAAGTATTCTATTGTTCAATATAGAAATCTTCGCAAATATATTTTAATTTATACAGACTTTATTTAAATACCATTTGTACGCTTGGCGAAATGACAGATTTTTAATATAAATGTTCAATCCAGAGTACATCACTTAGCTTTAGCATTAAACTGTCTTTAAAGCACTTAACACGCCATTTTGTAACAAAATTAGCCAATTTCACTTACTTTTCGTCAAGTTTAGTTCCGTTTTATATTCTTCTTTTGGTTCTTTTATTAAAAACAATTCAAATTCCTTATTGCCGTTGAAACCACCTATTTTTTGTCTGTAAGTTGCAGATATTTTTGGGTCTTCAATTTCAAGTTTTCTATTTTTGCTAATTGTCAAAAAATCTTCTTCTTGGTCAATTCCTAAAAATCTTCTGTTTGCCAAATTAGCCGCAATTCCTGTTGTCGAACTTCCTGCAAATGGGTCTAAAATCCAAGCGTTTGGTTTTGTCGAAGCCAAAATAAGTCTGGTCAAAACTGATAAGGGTTTTTGAGTTGGATGCTTACCACAAGATTTTTCCCAAGGGGCAATTGCTGGCAATTTCCAAACGTCTTTCATTTGTTTGTCTCCATTCAATTGCTTCATTAGTTCGTAATTGAAGTGGTGCGGAACTTTTTCGCTTTTTCTTGCCCAGATAATTTGTTCGGTAGAATAAGTAAAATATCTGCAAGAAAAATTTGGTGGCGGTTTGGTTTTCTCCCAAGTAATAACATTCAAAATTTTAAAACCCAATTCTGTTAAAATTTGTCCAACTGAAAAAATATTATGCATTGTTCCGCTGATCTAAATGGTGGCATCATTTTTCATTTTATCACGAACCGAAGTGAGCCATTTTCTATTGAAATCATTTATTTATTCAAAACCTTCGGATTTGTCCCATGCACTTTGTTTACACTAACAATTTTTCCGCTTTGAATAGATAATCCATTGTTCGATAAAAAATATTGAGGATTATGAGAAGGAATTATAGCCAAATTCTAAAGTCTTGGTATTGGGTATCGTTTTTAAAATCTAATTCCTTGTCCTCTTCCCAACATAATTCAGTAAATAATTCATAATCTTCTCCATATCCTTTACATACCAAAATTATTTTTTTTAAAACCCAATATTTTAAATAGAACCAAAATTGGTTTTGCGAAACTTCGACTAACTTTTATTTCCATTACTTTTTCTTTTTGATTTTATTTACTTCCTTATCAAAATCAGAAATGAAATTTTGGTCTTGAATTCTTCTAAACTTTGAATATTCTGATTCTGCTTTACTAATTGCCATATCGTGAGATATTTTACCAGGATTATTTAATAAATCGTATCGATTTATTTTTAAAAACGAATCTAATGCTTCGACCCACTCATTCATTTTCGTTGGTATATTCCTTTCTGCTTGTAATTCGGCAAAATTCAAATATAATTCAACAAGCCTATTCAATTCACTTATTTCCTTTTCAGATAAATAGTTTTTTGCAATGTTTGTATCTGACTTTAGAATTTTTCCGCTAGGTGAATTCTTCCAAGAAGTCAAGCCCATATTTGGGTTTTCTGCATTGGCTCTTTTATCAATAATTTCTGCTGCCGTATTTCCTGTAATTGCCCAATGAAGTTTATTTTGAATGGTTTTATAGAAGTTTAAGGTTAAGTCTGATTTAAAGTCATAATCAATACTACATTGAGCATATATATCTGTGATTTTCTGATAAAATCTTCTTTCAGATGCTCGGATTTCCCGAATTCTCTCAAGTAACTCTTCAAAATAATCCTTGCCAAATACCTGACCACTTTGCTTCAAGCGTTTATCATCTAAAACAAAACCTTTTATGATAAACTCTTTTAGCGTTTTGGTAGCCCAAATACGAAATTGTGTGCCTCTTTGAGATTTGATTCTGTAGCCAACAGATATTATTACATCTAGATTGTAGTAAGAAACCTCATATTCTTTGCCATCATCGGCAGTTGTTCGGAATTTCCGAACAACTTGATTTTCGTCTAATTCTCCTTCCTTGAAAACATTACTAATATGTTCACTTACCGTTGATTTTGACCTGTCAAACAATTCCTGCATTGCCTTTTGAGTGAGCCAAACTGTTTCATCATTAACAAAAACATCTACCCTAACTTCACCATCTTGAGAAGTATAGAGAATAAAATCGGAATTACTTGGAGTTATGTTTGACATCTTTTACTCTTCTGATTTCAAAAATTCTGTTTCAATATAATCATTTGCATCTAATACAATTTCTTCATTCTTGTAAAAGTTTTGAATTTTTGTAAGAGCCTCATCAGCAGAATTTGCTTTAATTTCAATAATTCTTAAAAGCGTTTCTTTGACTTCGATTTTAAATGTTTCCATATTTGATTTTTTTATAGCTACCTCGACTTACAAATTCAATTATACCTTTATCTCGCAATACTTGAAGTTGTTGCCTTATTTTATCTTTAATGAAATTATTGCTTGGGTATTTAAATTTAAGTTTATCCTCAAATTTATAGACATCTTCTAATGTAAATGTTTCTTTTTTAATTAAATCAACACAAGTCATTAAATCCAAAATCCAACCTTTGGAATCATTTGATTTTTCTCTTAAAAACAATGTTTTATTAAAAGATGTTTCTACAATTTTTCGGTCAATTAATTTAGAATCTTTTACTAAAAAAACTTTGCCAGCCTCGGCAACATTTGAAATATCAATATTACAGCCAACCCAACCTGCTCGCCTTGCAGTATCTGAAAGTGGATTCCTTTTTACAATTATTTCATTAGTAAAAAACTGTTTCGGGATAATGAGAAAATTCTCAACTAACCATTTTTTTGAATAAGTTAAAAAGAAAAAGTTTGGATTCTTATTGGAGTTTATCCTTGCTACCATAGAAGAATAAGCTCCATCGTTTATAATGTTTGAAAACTTACCGTTTTTGCTTTTTAATTCAAATTCTTCATTGCATTTTTTGCAATAGAAATCTGCTACTGGCCTATTATTTTCAAATTCATTTAATGGTATTTCACCGCAACAAGGACAATATGAGTTTTCTTTAACCCAATTTTCGGTTAAAATTCTGGCGATTTGTGAGTTACTAGAATATCCCTCCGCAAGTTTTGTATTGAAACTCAAGTTCATTTTATGCTACGCGTTTTGCGTTAGGGATTGCAGTGAAAATCCTTTTGTGAGGAACGAACAAAAGATTGGAACGGAAAGCCCGCCCGAAGGGAACGCCCAAATAATATTTTTCAGGATTTGCATTTATACTTCTTCTTGCTTTTACTCTTGCGATAGAAAATTCAGAATAAATTTCGTCAAAAAAATTATCGTTTATGTCTTTTCCTTTCACGTCTGAATTGCTCAACATCCATTTGTGACCATACTTTTCAAGTTTTGAACAAAAATTTCTAAGTCTTATTTGTTCCTCATCATTGAATTCATCTTTTGCATAGGAGTTAAAACTTGATGTATTACTTAATGGTTTGTATGGCGGATCGAAATAAAAAAACGAATTAGAAGTTGCTTCTCTTAATGTTTCTTCATAGTCACCGCAAAGTATTTCAACTTTTTGCAAAACATTACTTACTGCTAAAATATTCTGATCGTCACAGATAGATGGCTTTTTATAACTTCCCATTGGCACATTATACCCATTACTTTTATTTACCCTATACAAACCATTAAAGCAAGTACGATTGAGAAAAATAAACAAAGCGGCTTGTCCGCTTTTTTCTTCTTTTCTTGTGTTGTACAATTCCCTTTTGGTATAGTAGTATTCCTTTTTTTCTTCATCTTTTCCGTCAAGGTTGTGATATTCATTTTGAAAAATTTGGAGAATAGAAATAAGTTCTTTGGGCTTTGATGCGATGAGTCTATATGTATTAATCAAATCAGCGTTTATGTCATTAATAACAGTTTTTTCTAATTTTGGAAAATTTTCAAGCATCCAAAACAAAACTGCACCACTACCAACAAATGGTTCAACGTATGTGAATTTTTTGTTATTGATTTCAAAAGGTAACGATCTTTCAATTTCATTAATGAGTTGCGTTTTTCCACCCGCCCATTTCAAAAACGGTTTTGCTATATTTTCTGCCATAACCAATTATAAATTAAAATTTTAATCTAAGTAAATTTAAGGTTTTAAAAATTTTACCTTCCTTTTTGCTATCCAAATTGTCAACCGTTGTTGTTTGCATGGACGGTTTCCAGGGTGTCGGCGACCCACATTGTATTCTTGCATAAGGTCTAACAATTTATTTCTAGTTTCAAGATTATTTTTTCATGAAATTTTGGTATTTCTACACTCGCGCTCATTAATTTTAAGTTTTTCTTTTCAAAAGCCAATATTTAAACCTTCATTTCTCATACTTCGTTTTTCCAACTTTCCCTTTCAGCAGGTATCTGCCAAACGCAGCCTCCATTTTCCATGGCGGTAAACAAATGAATCCATTCATGTGGCCCTGCTGACTCAGTTAGAATTTCATACCGACGTAATTTTAAGATTGGCTCCAGAGGATCTATCATGACTGGACAAGCTTCCACACAGGCATTACATGTCGTACATGCGTGAATTTCTTCCCTCGAGATGTAATCAAACAGAGATTTACCATCATCATAGTTTGATGCATCTAGCTTTTGAATTGAGCCATTGTCTTTTGTTTTGGCATACTTCATATCTCCTGAAGATATGTTTTTGCCAATCTCGTCTGCCCTATCCCGAATATCCATCATAATTTTTCGGGGAGAAAGCTTTTTGCCTGTAATATTTGCTGGACAAACAGCGGTACATCTGCCACACTCCGTACAAGAATAAGCATCAAGAATATTTTTCCAGCTTAAATCAAATACATCTTTTGACCCAAATTCCGGCAATTCATTTTCAGAAATTAAATAAGTTTCTACCTGAATGCCAAGCATTGATTTTACTTCATTCATGATTTCAGGCATATTTTCCATTCTTCCTCTTGATGACAGATTGGAAAAGTACACATTCGGAAAAGCCAGAAAAATATGAAGATGTTTAGAATATGGAAGGTAAATTATAAAACCTAAAACAGCTGTCAAATGTAACCACCAGCCCATCCTTTCAATAATGACAAGGCTTTCAGGCTCAAATCCACCAAAAACCAGGGGTCCCATAAATGCACTTAAACCGATTCTTCCGGTATCAGGATAATGTATGGGGTCTATTGATTGTAATATTACATCTGTCCCATTCATGGTAAAAATACCGGTTACCAATAATAACTCACCAAATAATATTAAATTAGCATCAAGTTTTGGCCACCCATTCAACTCTGATTTGACAAGGCGTGGTACTTTCAGCATATTTCTACGGTATAAAAATACAAAAGTAGCGATGAGTGCTAAAAAAGATAAAACTTCTATAGTTGAGATAATTAATGTATACAGTGACCCCAGGAACGGAGCAAAAAATCTATGCACCCCAAATAACCCATCTATAATAATCTCAATCAACTCAACTTGTGTGAAAAGAAAAGCTACATAAATAAATAAATGGAAAACGGCCGGAATCCAATTTTTGAACATTTTTTTTTGGCCGAAAGCTACAAGAATTACATTTTTCCATCTTTCCCCTTTATTTTGTGGATATTGGGCACTTTTACCAAGCATAATATTTTGATAGACCTTTCTGAATTGCCTAAAAGCGACAAATCCTACGCCTCCAATGAGCAAAATAAAAATCAGTTGTTGCATACCAAAGATGATGTTTTTAACACGGGACAAGTTACAAATTAATTCATTTTTAGCTACATTTGTATTATTATTTAAATCGATTCTATATGCAGGTACTTAATCAGTATCAGATAACCCATAAAATAGCCAGGCTTGCTTATGAAATACTTGAAAAAAATGACGAAGAACAAACTATTATTTTGGCAGGAATCAATAATAATGGATACCGTTTTGCTGAATTATTAGGACAAAAATTATTGAGTATTTCTGATAAAAAAATACTTTTATCCCACATAATTTTGAATCCTGCAATGCCCGTAGACTTCCCAATTCACATTGACAGATCCAAAGATGAGCTCGAAAACTCTTGTCTTATCATCATAGACGACGTAGCTAATACCGGTAGGACTCTGTTTTATGCATTTAAAGTTCTCATGAATATCTTAATGAAAAAAGTTGAAGTTGCTGTTTTGGTAGATAGGAAACATAAATTATTCCCTATCAAAGTAGATTATGTAGGTTTATCTCTGGCGACCACCATGCAAGAACATATTATAGCAAATCTCAAAGATTCAGCCCAAATGACTGTTACTTTAAATTAAAGATAACAATTATTCTGAAACATTTATTCTTAAAAAACTGTATTAATCCTATAGTTCACAACCATACATCGCTATGAAATATTTTTTGTTTTCATTTTTTTTCTTACAGCTGACTTTAATAAAAGCTGAGAAAAAAACATTACCCATATCAAAGGACACCATTACTTGGCTGATTTTAAATAATTTAGAATATAAAGAGGCCCCTCACGAGTCTTATGGAACAGTGTATCTTCCTGAATTTTCAAAAGAAATCAAAAATTTAGCAAATAAGCAGGTAATTATAAAAGGGTATCTTGTTCCTGTAGATAAAACTACGTGGGCACTGAGTAAAAATACATTCGCTGCTTGTTTTTTTTGTGGTAAAGCCGGGCCGGAAACGGTGATTGGCCTGACTTTTAAAGGTGAACCCGGAAAATTAAAAATGGATGCTAATGCCACACTTACTGGAAAATTTATGTTAAACAGCGTCAATGTGGATGACTGGATGTATAGTCTTATAGATGTAGAAATATTGGCCATCAAATGAAACATAATGAGTAACAGTCATTTTTCATATGTTACCCTATTTTAAATTACCAAGCTAGCCTTTAAGTGAAATCTTCATAAATAGATGATACACTTTTCTACAAAATCATGGAAGTAATTTCCCTATATTTATTTTTCTGAAAAACATTTTACTACTTTATCGGCCCACCGCTTGTAGTCTTTGCCTGATGGGTGTAGTTTATCCTTGGCAAGCAGTGATGGGTCAGAAGCTGCTTCTCTCGTTCCTTCAGTAATATTGATAAATCTTACACCTGCTTCCAATGTGATTTGCTGTTTCAATAAATTATACGCATCAATTTCTAAAGCAATTTTTTTTCTGTCTTTCCCTTCTGCAAAAGGTGAAACGCCCCAATCAGGAATACTTAAAACAACCAATTTCTTCTTATTCCCTCCTGCAAAAGCGATGGCTTTGTCTAATAATATCTTAAACTGGCTTGCAAATTCTTCAATGGACTTACCTCTATATTGATTATTAACTCCAATAAGTAAAGTGACGAAATCATATTTTTTTTGGAGTGCAGAATTTTCAATACCACTTAAAAGCTCATCTGTCGTCCAGCCTGTTTTAGCAACTATTTCTGCAGCTTGTATTTTCAATCCATTGTTTCTAAAAATTTTTACGGTCTGATAGGGAAAACTCTCAAATATCGGAACACTTTCTCCGATGGTATAAGAGTCCCCCAATGCAAGATAAGATTTTGGCATTTGCGCATTAGATTCGGTGTACAAATTTGTGTAAAAAATAAAAAACAAAATAATACTTTTAGACACTTTTTCCATCCTATAATGTCATTTGTAACATATGTAAAAATATAAAACGCTTTCTAAATTACCAGAAAAAATAATAAATGGAAGATACTGATACTATCACCAGTAAACTCATAATATTAAATTTCGTGCTGGTATGAAATAAGGATCTATCATAATAAATAGCCTTATAGTCATCTTTATCCCTGTTCTGATAATATGAAATAGCTATCATAATACCAGCAATAAGGAGAAAACAAAGTCCCATTCTATCCATAAACGGAATACCTGGAGTCAATATTTTAAATCCTAAGGAAAGCGGTACTGACAATACAACAGCAACCCAAGCAGCGGTGGTTGAAGTTTTTTTCCAGAATAAGCCTAACATAAATATGGCAACTATACCCGGACTTACAAAACCAGTGTACTCCTGGATGTACTGAAATGCTTGCTGAAGATTACCCAATGAAGGCGCTATAAACAACCCAATGAGAATAGCTACTAGAGATGCCAGTTTACCCACACGTACCATTTCAAGTTCTTCTTTAGCAGTAAGCGGCTGACTTTTGTCGTCAGGATTTTTGCTGGCAGAGATACTTCCTGTGCTTTTTCGCATGAATAATGGTTTATATATATCAAGCGTAAAAATTGTTGACGAACTATTAACGATGGATGCAACCGATCCCCCAATCGCTGCAATTAAAGCTGCCACAGCGATGCCTTTTATACCACTTCCCAAATAATTACTAACTACCCATGGATATGCTTCATCAGGCTTTGAGATTTCAGCACCTAATACATATGCAGCAATGCCCGGTATAACAACTATAATTGGCAGGATTACTTTCACGATAGCTGCAGCGGCTGTACCTTCCTGAGCTTCCTGCAATGACTTTGATGCGAGAGATCTCTGAATGATATACTGATTTGTACCCCAATAATAAAGGTTGGCAATCCACATCCCACCAATCAATACACTGATACCCGGAAGATTCATGTATTCAGGATTGGATTTATCCAAAATCATATCAAATTTTTCAGGAGCTTTTTCCACTAAAGCTGCCAAACCACTGAAAAAACCACCCCCCACGGCATCCAATAACATATAGCTGGCTATCAGCCCACCCAAAATCAGTGCCACTACCTGGACTACATCGGTCATTGCTACAGCTTTTAACCCCCCGGTAACAGATAAAGTGGCCGCATAAATTGCCAGACCTATGATGGCCCAAATCATCGGAATTCCAATAATTTTGTTCAAAGCCAACGAACCCAAATATAGAACAGCTGTGATATTGACAAAAACAAAAAGTAAGACCCAAAAAATCGCAAGCCCTGTTTTCACTCTATGGTCAAACCGTGACTCCAGAAACTGTGGCATAGTATATATTTCTTTTTTTAGAAAAATAGGCAAAAAATATTTGGCGACTATCAACAATGTAATGGCGGCCATAAGTTCATAAGAAGCTATGCCAAATCCAACTGCATAACCAGATCCCGACATTCCTATAAATTGCTCTGCAGAAATATTTGCTGCTATCAGTGATCCTCCCACTGCCCACCAGGGTAATGATTTTGCAGCCAGAAAATAATCATTTGCTGTATCTTTTTTACTTGTAATAGAGATCCAAATTCCAAATGCCATCATAAATACAATCCAGCTGATTACAATTACAAGGTCAAGCGTTGATAAATTAGTCATTTTGTGTTAAGTTTTGAGTTTGATAAAAATTAATTTTGATTTTTATTTGCGATGATAATATATTGATAATCTAAGGAAGTATCATCAGTTTGCAAAATTTTATATCCTGCCGTTGTTAGCATATCTTCTACTTTATCCAAGTAAATTCTTTCGTTTTTGGGAGGGGCATTAATAGGTAATCTCTTCATCTTATAGTCAATGATCATAATTTGACCATCCTTTTTTAATCCTTTTTTTAATATCTGAAAGTAAAGTGGCAAGTCCTTTATATATGCTATAGTATTTATGATAAGTACAATATCAGCTTCTTCTGCTATTAAATTAGGATTGTCCGATTTAGCCAAGCGGGTTTCGATCTTGATTCTTTTATCTTCAGGAAGTTTTGCTTTACTGGAGTCAATGTAATGCAATAATGTTGGCTCAATGTCAATTGCAATTACTTTTTTAGCTTGCAGCGCCAGTTTGAATGAAAAATATCCTGTTCCTGCTCCCAGATCTGCTATTACCTTATCTGATACATCACCTAGCTTTTCAATTACTAAACCTGGCTTTTGCCAAATGGCTCTACCTATATTTGTACTATTTTCTTCAAATTCTAAATCTATATTATCATCTACATCTGATTTCTCAATTTCCGAGGGTTTAAAATTGAAGTTACTATCTTTACACTGTACAATAAAGATAATACATAACAGAAATAACCATTTTCCTTTCCCCAAAATCATAAATAAAAAGCCAATTTCGCACCAAGTTATGAAAATCTATAAATTACGTCTAATATTTTTTCCAATTCTGCTTCATTTTCACATTTTTTATCCGTAGTAGAATTATTACTAAATACAGCAAAAGAAACAATTTTACCTGAAGCAGTCTCAGAATAGCCGGCTTATATGAAATTCTGGTCTTAAATCTAAAGTTACTTCCGAAAATGTCCAATGCCGTTAAGTCAATAATTTCAGTGAAGAAGAGGGTATGATCAATTTATCCTTATGTAGTTCCTCCAGGACTTTTCTTATGTTTGTATCTCTACCAGAAACCCCTATGTTGGCATGTTTGTATAAAACTGAAATTACTTAAAGATCAATCGTTCTCTGAAGTAAATTTTGGGTTATTGCGTGAGATAATGATAAAATATATCCTACAAATAAAAACCACGTTATCACCATCATCAGTCTTCAGTTTATCAATATGCTATTTCAGAATTAATTCATCTGCAAATAACCAAGCTGGTGCCCCCAATCCTTTATGATCCGGGGGGCATTTGCCAATATTATGAGCTATAAGTTTGACATATCTGCCTTTGACTTTTTTATTTGAAAGTTCAAAAAGTTTTAATAAAGTTCCAGCTTTTTCCAAAGATACTTCATTTTGAACGACGCCGATTAAATTGTAATTAATACCGTCATTGGAAATCAAAACCTCTATACTGGATGGAAAAAATACCCAAGCATTGATATCCTGAACAAAACTTGCACCAAAAGTTGATAATTCTTTGGGTGCTCTAAGGTCAATAATGGCTTCCAGATTGTTTTTTTCAAATCCAAGCCAACCATTAATACGAAAGTCAGGAGCACACCTGATACCATCAATTAAATTATTTGCTCCTCCAGAAGAATACTGATTAGCTGGCATATAAACCAGTGATATATCTCGGTCGTCGGGCATTTTTACAAATTCTGACCTAACCATCATGCTTTTACTCCCGTTAAGTACCGCATAAAAATCAATTGTACATGATTGATTGATTTCAAAAGGTTCTAAATACAGTTTCTCCACACTTTTTTCCAAACCGGAGATGACCTGATAATATAGTTTGGCCCCATTTACTCCCACCATTTCTACCTCTTTGACTCCTTTGAATGATTTTGAAGCTTCGGTGAGCGATGGTGAAGGAACTATTTTATATTCACTAATTTTTGTGACTGGTTCACTTCCTGGTCCTACACCCCATGACTTATTGGGACTACCTGACATTTCAAATTTGATTTGTCCTCCATTCATGATAGTGTTGTGCTGAATATAAGACTTATTGTACATCTTGCCATTTAATTTTACTGATTTAACAAAAATATTTTGTTGTGAAATATTTTCTGCCTCGACGACAAACTTTTTGCCATTTTCAAGTTGGATTGTCAGTTTTTCAAACCATGGAGCACCAATGACATAAACATCTGTGCCAGGTGTGACTGGATAAAACCCCATGGCACTCATAACAAGCCAAGCAGACATTTGTCCGCAGTCCTCATTACCTGAGAGTCCATCGGGCTTGGTACTATACATTTCTTTCATGATTTGATTTACTCTTTGCTGAGTTTTCCATGGCTGCCCGACAAATGGATAAAGATATGCCATGTGATGACTTGGTTCGTTACCATGTGCATATTGTCCTATAAGACCTGTTATATCACTTTGTTGTCGTCCCTTGGTTTTTGACTCTACGCTAAAAAGTTCATCAAGCTTTAGTGCAACTTTATTTTTACCACCATGGAGATATATAAAACCTGAAATGTCCTGAACTGCTGAAAAGCTATATTGCCATGAATTAGCTTCGGTATAGTTAAAATTTACTTCGAACGGATCGAATGGGTTAAACCAACCACCGTTGGAACGAGCCCTCATAAATCCTGATGAAGCATCAAAGAGATTTTTATAGTTCTGTCCCCGTTTCAGAAAATATTTATAATCTTCTCTTTTGCCAAGAGCATTAGCAAAGGTAGCTATCGCCCAATCGTCAT
Organism: Saprospiraceae bacterium; assembly: GCA_043748345.1. Taxonomy (GTDB): domain Bacteria; phylum Bacteroidota; class Bacteroidia; order Chitinophagales; family Saprospiraceae; genus OLB9. The sequence goes on along the minus strand of JAYTNJ010000091.1, from coordinate 489 downwards.
ATGAATATTCCAAAGTCTTAGCGGCACTTTCAACTTCATCTTCTAATGATAAAAAGCCTTTTTTGTCCAAAGAAGCAAGCCCTTGATTATCCGACCTTATGGCACTTTTTTTCATGGCTTCAAATGCTTTTTCGGTATCAAATCCTCTTATACCCTTCACGTAGGCATCGACTATAGGAGGAATTGCATGATAACCTATCATACAATTTGTCTCATTTCCGTATAGTTCCCACACTGGAAGTAAACCTCCCTGATCATATTGCACCAGAAAAGTCTTTATATAATCCAGATATCGCTTTCTGTAAATGATTGACATCAATGGAAACCAGGCTCTGTAAACATCCCATAACGAAAAGACCGTATAATTAGTAAATCCTTCAGCCTTATGAATTTTAACCCAAGTTGCAAATAGCCAAATACAAAATGCTCCAAAATGGCCTATTTTTGATTATTTATCCACAAAATGCATTTATTTTGAGCGAGCAATAA
>JAYTNJ010000090.1:0-21324 GCA_043748345.1 Saprospiraceae bacterium | reverse complement strand
ATTTTTATCCAAAATCCACAACAATTTTATCAGAAATTATTAGATTTACATAAGATTATAAAATCAAATACTTCAACAACGTTGTGAAACTTGACATATACCAATATTCTGAAACTAAAATAAAATGTCGTTTAGCTAAAACACAATTTTTAGTTTTTACTCATTCTCATCCTTCTGTGAAAATTAAAGAAATAACGGAGAGAGCTTCACTAAACAATCTTGAATTCAAATAAAAAAATTACCATATTTCACATCATTTGTCTTAAGACGATTTCTCCAGATCTATCCCCAAATTGTCCTGCAGGATATCTTCAAATTCACCAACATGAGAGAAAGCATAATCCATCTTGGCCCGGTCAAATTCCTTTTCATTATTGGATATCCAGATGGTAGCTACTCCGTTGCCGATGAAGTTGGTGATAGCTCTTGCCTCTGACATAAATCTATCCACACCCAGTAATAAAGCCAATCCTTCCAAAGGAATCACCTGTACCGCAGTGAGCGTTGATGCCAGAACGACAAATCCGCTTCCTGTTACACCGGCAGCACCTTTGGATGTAATCATCAGCACACCGATAATAGTCATCAGTTGGCCAAAATCCAAATGTATCTGATATACCTGTGCTAAAAATATCACTGCCATCGATAAATAAATGGTGGTCCCATCCAGATTGAAGGAGTAGCCGGCAGGTACTACAAGCCCTACTGTGGATTTGGAGCATCCCATTTTCTCGAGTTTTTCCATGAGATTGGGTAGTGCTGCTTCTGATGATGATGTACCCAAAACGATGAGCAATTCCTCTTTGATATAATTTAAAAATTTCAGCAGGCTGATTTTATACATTCTTAAGATGAGATATAAAGCACCAAATATAAACATTGCCATGGTTGAATACACGGTAATCATGAGTTTGGCCAAAGGTATCATGGAGTGGATGCCATATTTTCCGATGGTAAATGCCATGCCTCCAAAAGCACCTATCGGAGCAGCTATCATGACCCAATGGAGGAGTTTGAATACAATTTTTGCTGCCTTTCCCAGAATGGATGTGATTTTGACCTTGGATTTTAGCTTGCTCAAAATGATGCCAAAAATCATAGAAAAGATGAGCACCTGAAAAGTATGGTTGTCTTTGATAAACTGCCACCATGAATAATCTTCGGATTTGGAAGCGAATCCACTGATCTGAGAAGTGTCTGCATTGGATGCGGCCACCACACCTGCTCCAGGCTGTATGATATAAGCTACTGCTATCCCTATGATCAGCGCTATAGTGGTTACTACCTCAAAGTATAAAAGTGCTTTGCCACCCACTCTACCTACTTTCTTCAGGTCTCCCATACTACTGATACCCAGAGATATGGTCAGGAAGATAATGGGATTGATAAATACCTTCACTACCTCTATAAAATAGGTGCCCAATATTTTCATCTCGACGGCAGTGTCAGGCAGAAAATGCCCAAGGATAGCCCCTGAAAATATAGCTGTTAATACCCAAAAGGTGAGATTGGTCAGAATTTTTTGAAACGTCATATTAAATTTAATAAATAATGAATAAAAATAACCGTTGGAATACTAAGCGGTATACTAATGGTCGCCATCATCATGGCGACTTCGGGTTCAATGTTCAATTTGGCCGCTAATATACTAATCGCATTCATCGAGCCGATAGCCGATCCAAGTATACATATTTTAGCTATTAGATCATGCTTGCCCATACCTACCCACAAAATTAAAAAAATGATCAATGGAGCTACAAACAATTTAAAAAATAAACCCAGCAAAATAGGTCTTAGGTTTTTGAAATCAAACTTCAAAACGATCTGTGCACCTATTGTGATAAAAGCAAAAGCAGTATAAGGTAAGACCAAAAAAGAAATAATATTTTGTAAGGCAAGTGGCAATTGGTATTGTGATAAATTTAGAGATATAGCAAACAAAAAAGCTAAAAAAGTAGGAAATAATAAGAGTTTTTTGACCACCATCCACAATGTTAGCTTTGTCTCCGTTTTGCTACCATAGACTGCGGTCATCAATCCTAGGGTGTTAAAAACCAATAGAGTGCCTAATACGCTGAGAACAATGCCCAAGGCCAATCCCTCATCTCCATACAACATTTTAAACAATGGAAATCCCACGAATGAGACGCTGCTAATACCGCACGTCATGATGAGTACGCTGGTCATGTTTTTACTCCAATCTTCCTTTTTTTTAAGGAGTTTGAAATAAATGAAGGATCCTAAGTATATTAAAAATGGAGATACTGACAGCCATATAAAATCTAAACTAAACTGAATCTTTGGAATATGAAGTAGTATGATCAACGGTAAGAAAAAATAAATAATAAGGTTATTGAAAAAATAAATGGCTTTATTGCTGATCCAGCCGATCCTCCTTAGGTAGAATCCGAGAAATAAGAAAAAGTATATGATAAATAGATCTCCCAATTATGCTTAATATTTTGATCCAAATATGTTATTTCATTTAAAAGTTAATGTCAAAAAGTGCCATTTCAGAAAGGCTCATAACAATCCGCCCTTTCCGAAATGGCTTATCATAAAATATTGCAGGTTGATGTCTACTTCCTAAATACATAATGCTCCAAAAGAAGGGCCATTTAGAAACAAAGATATCTAAAAATTAATTTCAGCGGTCATGAAGTAATAAGCTCCATTAAAACCGAATTGATTAGAGTTACGAGAGTACGGTATCTGCCCATTAGAATAAGAAGTTGCTTCACCTACGAATCCGTCCACCTTATTATTATATTTATCTGGATAGACATCAAATACATTATTACTACCTACAGTTACCAGGAATTGCTCACTTAGTTTATAAGAAACACTCAAGTCAGTCAATCCTTTGGCACTAAAAGTCTGGACACATCTACCGTTGGCATCACATACTACATTGGCATCATCTTTTGATAAGCCTGTACTCCATGCTTTGACACTTCCGAAGTAAGAATGTCTAGCGGTAAAGCCAAATTTACCAACTTGATAATTAGCCGAAAGCAATAATTTTTGTCTAGGTTGGGCTACTTCTATTAATTCTGTAGCAGTCTCACCCAATAACTTCAATCCTTTATCTTTATCTGCTGCACCAGCAAGAAGTTTTGATGGAGTTTCTTTCTGACTTACTACATCCGTTGCACTAAAAGTCAGACCAACACTCAATGTCAATCGTGAATGGGCAGAGAATGACTTTTTATAAGATGTTACAAAATCCAAGCCTCTGGTCTGGGTATTTATGTGATTTGTAAAAAATCTAATTTCTCTTACATCATTTGTAAACACTGCTTTAACTGCTGGGTAGTTTGCAGCTGAAACAGCCTCAGAAATCACAATACGGTCAGCGATATCTATCTGAAAGGCGTCAAGTGTAAAAAGCAATGCCCCATTTGCCGCATTAAATGTCAATCCTATGTTATAATTATTTGAGGTCTCTGCTTTAGGATCTTCTATACCTAGGGTAGCCAACCTTGTGTCATCACTTGATACCTGTTTAGTGATATTAATAATATTGTTTTGAACAGTAGACGTATTAGATCTATTACCTATTTGGGCTAATGATGGCGCTCTAAAACCTCTATTATACGAACCTCGTACAGCCAATCCATTGGTCAATTTGTATCTGGCAGCCAATTTTCCAGAAATATTTCCTCCAAAATCACTATAGTTTTCAAATCTTAAGGCAGACGTAATTAGAAATTTATCGGAAACGTCTGCTTCAACATCAGCGTAGATGCCAAAATTCGATCTCGAAAGATCATTTTCGTCGGCTAGAGCATTACCAGGTCTGGCACTGCTACCTACAGCTTTTCCACTTGCAGCTAATGTACCTATTTGATAAGATGCTGGGCTACCAGCTTCGATTTGGAAGTTATCGTTTCTGTATTGAGCACCAAAGGCAATATTCAAACCTTTCAGTCCACCCACTTGGCCCAAATTTTTATTGATATTGGCTTCCACTATTTGTTGTTTAAAGCTAAAACTCCCTACGAAAAAATTGACTGGAGAAGCAATACCCATGGATGGATTTGTGGTATTATTAGCATCCAAAGCAAGTTTATTTCCTCCAGTACCAAATGAAATATCATAATTCCACCCATTTGTAGTACCATTATTGATCCCTACTACAATAGAGTTGTCTGTAGATACTCCTGGCAATTCTGGTACATATCCATCAGGAAACAACCCTGGATTGGCATTGGCATTATTGGTACGCGCATCTCTAAAAAATCCATAAGCCAAGATTTCTTTTCTTGATATTCCTCCAAAAGTATACAGATTTAATGATTTTGAAATAGGAAATGATGCATTATAAAAGCCCTGATAAGTATCATTTTCATTGCTACCATAGTTACCTACTACAAAGGGAGTAGTAGGATACACGCCCCTCGCTAGTCTTATATTTTTCTCATCAGCGGCTACACTTGAGTATACATTACCAGTGAATAAGTCTGATCTGTTAGTGCCAGAGAAGGCAAAATGTTCTAATGTAAAATTAAAAAAGCTCTTTTCCTTACCTAAACCAAACCCATAGTTTAATGAATTTTTAAAAGTAATGCCGTCACCCTCTTTATGAATACCAGCTGTTGTCTGGTAACTACCACCTTTGTTTTGGTCATTGAGAGCTAGGTTGATGATTCCCGCTATAGCATCTGACCCATATTGTGCAGCAGCACCATCTCTGAGTACCTCAATTCTTTTTATGGCTGCAGACGGTATGCTATTTAAATCAGTCACCACAGTACCGAGGCCAGGTGCTACGTTTAAATTGAGTGTAGAGAATTGGTGTCTTCTCTTTCCATTTATTAGCACTAAGGATTGATCTGGAGACATACCTTTGAGAGTAGCAGGATCAGCATAGTTTGTTGTACCATTTACACCATATTTTGCAGAGTTAAATGAAGGGGCAGAAAACTGCACCATCTGTCCCAAGTCTGTCTGACCAGTTCCTTTGAGTTCTGTAGCCGTGATCACGTCTACAGGTACTGGCCTGTCCACATCGGTTCTTGGTTTTCCTCGTGAGCCTATTACATTGATAGTGCTTAGGTTGATTCCCGAGCTAAGAGATACTTCATAATATTCTCTATCATCTAATGGTAATTCTAAAGAGTTATAGCCAGTGTAGGAAAAAACTAATATATCACCTACATTAGCATTGATAGAAAAAGCGCCATCTACATCTGTAATGGTTCCAGTTGATGTTCCCTTGATGGTTACTGTGGTTCCTATCAATGGTTCTGATGTCGACTGATCTATTACTTTGCCAGTAATGGATTTTAGTGAAGTCAGCGCGTAAGTGGTTTGAGATGAGCATAAAGCTATAAGCATTAAGCCGAAGGTTAATTGTTTGATCATGTGATTTAATGATTTTGAAAAATTGTTAATAATTGTTTTTGAACAAATTTGTTTTGATATATTTGTGGATATAATGTACTGCAAAAATATATTTTAGTTTTGTTTAATAGTTAACATTTTATTACAAAATTCAGAATGTTTCCAGTATTTTATATTATTTTACACTCTTTTACACTTATTAAGTACTCTATTGGAAGTCAATTTACATCAAGAATTTATATCGACATTAAGTGCCTATTATGGTGTGTGGCATAAAGTGACTTCAAAATTTGGAACACATTCCTTTGGCGAAATCTCTGATGAACTTTGTGTAAGTGCTAGTCAGTTTAGCAAATTAATTGCCGGAACTGCTACAGAAGGCATGTATATCAGATCAATTAGAAATCTTCAGCAATTAAAACATTATCATGAATTAGAATTAGAAAATCAAAAAATAAAGCTTCAACTCGACCATTCAGATCAAATGATTGCTTCAAATAAAAGGTCTCCACTTTTTATTATTTTGCCGATTGTGGCCTTGACATTAGGATGTATTATTATATTTTTCATATTCAATAACTTCCTATCTCAAAACACTTCTTCTGCTCAAAATGAAGCATCTTCTCTTTTTAAACATCCTCTGTCAATATTTTTTGATCAAAACTTTAATTCAGATTTCGTATCGCCGTATTTATACGAAAATGAAATTCACGAATACTGTCCATGCAATGCCTATGAAGGTACATGGCGGCTAGAATCAGATTATAAAATTCCACTTCCTGTTAAAAAATCAGGGGTTTATTATGTAGCTAAGTCATCAGATATTAGGCTTAAATGTCTTCGTACTGCTCCAAAAGCCGAAAAAGGAAAATTACTAATTGGATTTGAAAACATGGTTCACGAGATTTGGGTAGACAGAAATAAAAATGCGTTTGACAAAGAATATTTTGATGCTTCTACCAAAGAATTTACAAAGGGGTTTATCGATTTAAAATTTGCAGAAAACGAACGATTCAGCAAAGTAGCAGTGATTCATTCCTTTTTTTTTGACCAGATCAGGATAAGCAATGATTCGATTTATAGGAAAGGCGAACCATGTGGACGGTATGTCGAAATCACAAATCAAGAACTAGCAAATGAATACGAACTAGACTTTAAAAATCTTTTAAAAAATATCATTGGCAATATGACTTTTACGGATTGTGATGCAGCCTTTAATCCTTATTGTAACCCTAATGATCTTATTGAAAATGAAAGCGTTATTTCATTTGACTGTCGATATACCATAAAAACTGAAAACCTGGGTATCGGTGGAGCATACCCATATACAAAAGGATTTAGACTGATAAAACAAAATTATTCTGATCGAGTACTTTGTTCATGTCCAAAATGAGTGTTGAAAATATTAGGAGCTAATCTTAAAGAAGACTAAATCTTACTTCTCTATTTTGCTTTTCCACTCTCTTTTAGTATCTATAAAACTTCATCTTTGGATAACCGGGTAATATTCGTTATCATATCTATGTCTATCTCTTGATCAAAACAATTGAGAACTATCTTTACTTTCAGCATGTCACAATGCTTATGAAATCAGACCATAGCAACTATGTACTAATCCTTACCAACTTATGGCTTTGTATCCTACCTTAAGGGGACTGGATAGTAACAAAGTACAAACCCGAAGTAATGCCAGAAAAATCTTTCTGAGTGCTAGACCTGCCTTTATTTATGCTGCTATAAACACTTTTACCAACTCCATCAAATACATATATGGTTTCTCCTTTCCTTTCCAACCCATCTATGTTGAAAAGATCTGTCGCAGGATTTGGAAATATACGAACGCTACTATAAGTCATTACCTTCTCTAAAACAGACGTAACTTTTTGATAAGCAAAGAAAAAGAATATAGTTTGTGTGAGTGATGGATTGATGCATCCTGAGTGATTAGCTGTTAAATTTAGATCAGCCACAAGTAAGCTGGAAGCTCCTCTCGCCGTCATCGAATCTCTGGCTACCACGCAATTCATAAACGGTACCTGATCATCGGCTATGCTATAAAATATCCTTGTTGGTGATTGCGGTTCCCATCTGAATAGGTCATTTTGCCTAAGTAGTATATTTGCGGGGTGATTTAAATTATTCTTTATTTCATTAAAAACACTGTCTTTGATCATTTTACCAGTCACGGCTTTTTCGGTATAGGTTTATAGGAGTTCTGTCAGACTGACATTAAGAGCGCCAAGTGTGATAGTGCCCTGATAGTATTTGCCTATCTGACCTACATATTCTGGCTTGAATGCTTCTTCCAGATTATTATATATATTGCCATTCGCTTCATTAAGACCCATGATAGTATAGCTGTTAATACCCAAAAGGTAAGATTTGTCAGGATTTTTTTAATAGACATATTTTAAAGGTGTGTGATGTAGGCTAAATGAATGGTAGTTAGTTTAATCTTTTGTTACACCAGATTTTTTTTTGGTGACGACAACAAACAAAACAGTCTGAATGATGGCTGCCAAGGCGTTAGAAATAGTGATGGCCATCGCATCAAATCTGACACCATATAAAAACCAAAATACAAAAATAAGCCACCATCCTATGACATATCCCATAGAAAGGCTGCTCGCCTGGGGAGATTTATATTCTTTAAAAACTTGTATTCCGATGACTATATTTGCGCCGACCCCTACGATCAATCCAGCGGTTTCAAAAAAATTTGCTGATATATTGTCCAAAAAGTCCATCTAATTGTTTTAATGATTGTTTGCCAAAAGTAAATTGATTTTTAGAGTATCCAATATTTTTCTAACATTTATTATAAGTCATCGGGTAAATACAATAGATTTTATAATATTTTAAATTGATACTTTATATTCTCCTATCAACTAAAAGGTATATTTTTACCTTGCTTTTAATGAAAACAAAATAATGTGTAATGGTGAAACCCATATTTTTATTCATCTTTCTTACTGCTTTTAGCTGCGCTATTTTTTGTCAGCAATATGATATTATTATTCGCAACGGAAACATTTATGACGGATCAGGCAAGGCACCATTTATAGCTGACGTATGTATTAAAGGCCAAAAAATAATGATAGTAGGTCCTTCATCAAATTTTACTGCCAAAAAAGTGATTGATGCCAACGGATTAGCGGTTTGTCCAGGATTTATTGACCTGCATGCCCATCTTGAACCCATCCTGCAAACTCCTGATGCTGAGAGTCACGTCAGACAAGGGGTAACGCTGGCTTTAGGGGGCCCGGACGGAGGCAGCCTGTGGCCCTTTGGAATGAGCCTGACTGAGATAGCCGGAAAACCACTCGGTATGAACGTAGCCTATCTGGCAGGTCATAATACTATCCGAACAAATGTTATGGGCCTGGAAAACAGGGATCCCACCAAGAGGGAACTCGCAAAAATGAAAAAACAGGTGGAGCTGGCAATGAAAGAAGGAGCTTTCGGACTTTCTACAGGTTTGAAATATCTGCCAGGCACATTTTCTAAAGCCGATGAGATCATAGAACTTTCAAAGATTGCTGCTTCTTATGGCGGGTTTTATACATCTCACTTGAGAGAAGAAGGATTAGGATTGCTGGATGCTGTCAAAGAAGCCATCATGATAGGAAAAGAAGCCCACATACCGGTAGTTCTTACGCACCATAAGGCGATCGGTAAACCATCATGGGGTAAAAGTGTTGAAACCCTCAAACTAGTAGATGCTGCCAATAAATCAGGTCTGGATGTACAGATAGATCAGTACCCATACACTGCCAGTTATACCAGTTTGTCAGTGCTCATTCCTACATGGGCTTTGGAAGGGGGTCAGGTGGATTTTAATAAACGTGTAGCAGACCCCATATTAAGGGACAGTATTAAGCAAGGTATAGAATTTAATATTGTGAATGATCGGGGTGCCGGCGATCTGAAAAGAATTCAGTTTGGGAAAGCCGATTGGTATAAAGAAATAGAAGGAAAAACACTGGAAGACTGGTGTCAAATAAAAAAACTTGAACCCACCTCTGCGAATGGGGCTGAACTGGTGATAGAGGCTCAAATCAACGGAGGAGCGGGCGCTATATTTCATGCTATGGATGATGGTGATGTAGATAGAATAATGACACATCCCAAAACCATGATTGCTTCCGACGGCAGACTTTCTGTGCCGGGTTATGGTCACCCTCATCCGCGTGCATATGGTACCTTCCCCAGGGTATTGGGTCACTATGTGAGGGATAGAAAACTATTAACATTGGAAGAAGCCATTCATAAAATGACCCTCTTGCCTGCCAAAAGAATGGGGCTGAAAGACAGAGGACTTGTCACTAAGAGGTATTATGCAGACATTGTTATTTTTGACCCTGCCACTATTAAAGATAAATCTACTTTTGAAAAACCTCATCAGTATCCAGAAAGTATCCGTTATGTCATCGTAAACGGAATGATCACAGTAAATGAAGGGAACTTCACCAGTAATCGAGCAGGAAAGGTTTTATACGGTCCTGCCAAAAAGTGAGACGATGGGAACTCCAGAACAATAATACATGAAGGATTTCCTTTACTCTTTTTTCAGAAAATCTCCATCGATAATCAGAAGTTTTACGCCGTTTTCTGAAACCGAGCGATGAGAACTCAGGTCGTCAGATACGATATAGGTATCACCCCCTGATAATTTTATTTTCTCACCTGTACTTAGTTCACTGATAAACTCACCTTCCAGGCAATGCACAATATGTCCTTTTTGGCACCAGTGATCCGCCAGATAACCACGACCATACGATACTTTCCGAATTCTCAATCCTTCAAACTGTACGGTTTGCCAAATTGCAATTCCAGATTCTCCTGAGTATTCAGTCTCTTCAATGGAATGCCAATCTATGGTTTGAAATGGTATATTGCTCATTTTTATTAATATTATTTTGCCTGAAGTAGTCTATTACTTTGATGACTATTTTTTTCCAATTATAGATTCCGTTGAGTGTGCTATTTTAGTAATCATCCCATTAAAAATAAAGCCGTGAAATGGAAGTACTACATACCAGTACATCCTGCCTAACACACCCAAAGGTCGAAAGGTGGCGGTTTGGGTAAGTATATCATTGTCGTCAATTTTAAACTCCAGCCATGCTTCTCCCGGCAATTTCATTTCAGCAAAGAGCAATAGTCTTTTTTCACTTTTGTCAGCAAATATAACGCGCCAAAAATCAAGCGCATCTCCCGGCACTATTTCTTTGTCACTTTTTCTTCCTCTTCGCATGCCCACACCACCAAACAATTGATCTAAAAAACCTCTGGTTTCCCAAAGCCAGTTACCATAATACCATCCTGTTTTTCCGCCGATGGCCCAAATTTTTTCAAGGGAAACGGCACTGTTTTCTACTTTTTCTTTTCTGGTATCTATAAAACATCCATTGGTGGGTACTTCTGTAAATTGCGAAAGTCCACCGCTGAACAGCTCACTGGTTTGTGCATCCTTCCAGCTTGATAACACTTGATTTTGCTCAATCCTATCAAAAGCCATTTGTATAGAAGTATCATAATCAATCAAATTAATACCCAGCAGGGACTTTAGATTATTAGGTTGACATGTCACATCTATTTTCATGCTATTTACCAAATTTTTTGCTAAGGCGTAAGAAGTAGAAGTTACAAAATACAACCAGTACGAAGAAATTCTTGGTGTCATGATAGGTACAATAACGATACGCCTTTTTAATCCCCGTATTTTTCCAAAACGCAAGAGCATTTCTTTATAACTTAAAACATCCGGGCCTCCAATATCAAAACTTTTGTTGTACGTTGTCGGATTATTGATTACGCCATTCAAAAATTCTATGACATTTCGTATAGCTATTGGTTGGCATTTTGTATTTAACCACTTTGGGGCAATCATAAACGGTAATTTTTCTACCAAATCCCGAATGATTTCAAAAGAGGCACTACCCGAACCTACTATTATTCCTGCTCGTAAAGTAGTCAGCGCAAACCTGGAATTCGATAAGATATCTTCTACATTTTTACGGGATGACAGATGTTTGGATAATTCATCAGAATTAACAATACCGCTTAAATAAATAACTTGCCTCGCCGCTGTTTGATTGATACGATCTTTAAAATTTGTGGCACAGATATGCTCCATATTTTCAAAGTCACCCTTTTGAGTTGACATAGAATGTATCAGATAGAATGCTACATTAATATCATCGGGTATATTTTTCAGGCTCTCTATATCTAAAAAATCAGCTTCAATGACCGTAAGATTTGTTTCGATGTATCGCTTCTTATTAAACCTGTTTTTGTCTCTGACACAACATATTACTTCATGCCCATTTGCCAATAATACAGGCAACAATCTTTGTGCTATATATCCTGTGACACCTGTGAGTAAAATTTTCATATCGGTTCAAGTGAATTTAAAAATTGTGATGCATTGTTCAGATGCTGTTGTTTTTTGATTTCTGTCATTTTATCAAAAGTATTTATTAGCATTCCTAACCTCGGATTTTTTAAAAATAAATCTCTGTGAATATGCATAAATCTCCAAAATAAACCATCCCACACCGATTGCCAATCTCCTTTTTTGTAATCACTCATTTTCATTAAATAATTGCTTCCGCTAATGTATGGTTTTGTGGCCATAAATCCTCCGTCTGCAAACTGACTCATGCCATAAACATTGGGCACCATCACCCAATCATAAGCATCGATAAAGAGTTCTGCAAACCAACGATATACTTCATCAGGGTCAAACTCGCACAAGAGCATAAAATTGCCCAATACCATCAGCCGCTCAATGTGATGGCAATATCCTGTTTTCAATACTTTTTTAATAGTACTATCTAACGGCTCAATTCCTGTAGTCCCGTCCCAGAAAGAAGCTGGAATTTTTCGGGTAAATCCCCAATAATTTCTCGTACGCTGGGTACTACCTTTCAATTCATATACTGCTCTGATAAACTCCCTCCACCCCACAATTTGTCTGATGAAACCTTCCAGCGAATTTAAAGGAATTTCATGATTGCTGGCATAGACTAATGCTTCATCAATAACAAACTGCGGTGTGAGTAAACCCACATTAAGCATGGGTGTCAAGATGCTGTGATGCAAAAAAGTTTCATCAGCAACGATAGCATCTTCATAAGCGCCAAATTCAGAAAATCTATTTTTGAAAAAATCCTGCAACCAACTCTTACTTTCATCATGAGTGGTCGGATAAATAAGCTCGGTGTTCAGCGCACCATAATTACTTTGAAAATATGTTTGAGTATACCGAATAGCTTCACTATAAAAAGAATTAGGTTTTAAAAGGTCAACTTTGGGCGGTATTTTTCCTTTGGGATATTTCAGTCGATTTTCATCGTCATACGTCCATTTCCCTCCTATGGGTTTCTGATGATTTTCTATTAATATATTCCTTTTTTGTCGTTGGTGTTTATAAAAATCTGTTTGAAAAAGCCGCTTCTTATCCGCAAAATATGATGTAATATCTTCTGTAGTATTTAAAAATAAAAGAGACGGATTTTTATTGGCTATTATATTTTGTTCCTCACAGGCTTTACTGATTCTTTGTTCCAACCAGCAATCCGTAGTATCGATATATTCAATATAGTTGACGTCAAGTGATTTCAAGTAGGGAATCAATTTTCTTACATCTGCTACATCATCAGATGAATCAATATACACCACTTTAATATTTTTTGATTGCAGATAACTTTCATAAAACTTCAAGCTCGCTCTGTGAAAACATATTTTCTGTTTGTGAAAATTGTACTGTTTAAAAAACAACCACTCTTCGATCAGATAAATGGTATCACATGTTGAAACAAGACTATTTTGCTCAGACAATTGATGCGGAAAAAGAATACCTGTGGCCATACTGTACAATTGACATGATTTTAGTTAGACAATTTTGAAGTCTTAAATAATAATTTATCACTGGCAAAAACTGTAAAATATCGCCTATTTAATTTTTTTTAGCTACTGATTTGTTCATTTTGCACCGGTCACTGCAATATTTTACTTCATTCCAAACCTTTTCCCACTTTTTTCGCCAAGCAAAAGGAAGCTGACATTTTGCGCATATTTTAGTAGGTAAAAATTCTTTTTTTGGCGGATGTTTCACAGATTAAATTTATGATTTTGATCGTATTATGGATGGAGCATTAACATGTTTTTTTAAAATTCTACTGCCTTCTATTTTTACATCTTCTGTTTTCCTGAAACTCCAAACAATATCACTCGCAGCTTTTCTTGTTGCTTCGATATCTACTATCGGGTGCGGGTAATCTTTGCCTACCTGCACATTGTATAGATTTTGCTCCATAACACTCAACTTCCATGGCTCATGTATAAAACCTATGGGTACATCTTTGAGCTCCGGGACCCAAGTCTTGATAAATATTCCGTTTTCGTCATGATCTTGCGAATTTTTAACTGGATTGTATATCCTAATGGTATTGACACCTGTAACTCCAGACTGCATTTGTAACTGAGGATAATGAATTCCTGGTTCGTAGTCCAAAAACTGTCTGGCTAAAAAATGTAGTTCGCGCCAGTCTTGCCATAGGTTGAATACAAAAAACGAAACCACCATGGCCCGCATTCTAAAGTTAATGTATCCTGTTTCAACTAAGCACCGCATACATGCATCCACTATCGGTACTCCGGTTGTACCTGTTTGCCATGCCTTAATATACGCTTCGTTTTTGGGTTTCAAAAGCTTAGCGTATGCTTTGTTTACATTTTCAAATTCCATGCGACATTCGTCTTCAAACTTTTGCATAAAATGACAATGCCAATGCAAGCGTGAAATAAAATTTGAAACGGCTCTTTTATTTATAGACTGTCCATAATGCTGCATGGTATACTGGTACACCGTGCGCATACTGATGTTTCCATAACTCAGGTAAGGTGATATCCTGCTGCATCCTTTTCTGCTTAATGCTGGCTTGGAAATGTGTTTTGAATAATTGACATACCGTTCTTTCAAAAAACTATCTAAATATTTCCAGGCATAGGATTCACCGCCTTGCTGAAAATTCTTATTTCGATGGGTAATTTCAGCGCTCAATGCCGGACCTTTCATAGTTGAATAAACGGTTGTGCCCAATGCAAGGAAATTAACTTTTTTTATGTTCACTACTTTAATAGTTTCCACCATTTTTTGCTTCCATCGATTTTGCCAATCTTTGCGCGATGCTAATTTTCTGATCACACCATTATGTTGAAATTCTTTCCATTCGATGGTGTTTGCCTGACAAAATTGTTGGATATTCAGGTCTCTATCGTAGGTTATTGTATTTCCTATTTCCTGATGTGAAAAGATTTTATGGATGTTGTAGTATTCTGTGAGTTGTTGAAAAATAGAAAGTGCTTCTGCATGAAAAATGAAAATCTGAGCATTCAGATCAACAAGTCTCGACTGCATTTCCTGCAAAGACTCATACACAAAACGCCAATGGCGAACATCACTATCGGCATAATTCATGACCGACGGTTCGAAACAATAAATTAGTAAAACAGGTAAATTTTGATTTTGGGCAAAATAGAGAGGTGTATGATCTGCGAAGCGCAAATCTCTTTTAAGCCACACGCATACTATTTCCTTTTTGACTTTTTTATTGGTCATTTATCATTACGTTCTATCAGCATTCGCTCTGCTAAATCTATTTTATAACACTCAAAATAACTTTCATCGCTTACTTATTTTGTTCATGGAGATGCTTTTCTGTAGGGTGCATTTAAAACGAGTAATGTCAGGATTTCTTTTTTGGACATGCTTTTGACTTACACCGCTATGTACTCTTTTTCTCCACAAATTAAAACTACTGCGCTTCAATACTTTTCGCATCATCGCTACTACCTCAGCTTCAGTAAGATCAAATTGAAATTTTATAGCTTCAAATGGTGTACGGTCTTCCCATGCCATTTCAATTATTCTGTCTATATCTTTTTGATCCATGAAGGCAGAAATTAAAATTTTGTTCGCTTCCAGTCGACCGTAATCGGTGATCCTTCGGCAATGATAACTGAGTCAGGCACCCTATTGCTTAAAAATGAAAAATCATCTCCATACATAGATTTAAAATCACAATGAATAGAATAATCCTTTACTTCATTGACTTGCCACCGCGGATGATTTACTTTATACTCCTGAGATTGTAGTGAGTTTAGTCTTGTGTAGCCGTAGTAATGTTCATAAATAAATTCTTCTATGCTGCCTGTTTGCATATCGGTTTTGATGAGATCCGCATTTACTTCTAAATGATTCCATCGGTTATTTATTTTCCATTCATATCTAACTACTTTATTATGTGCATGATGTCTTATAGAATTTTTAGTAGGAATAGCAATATAATGTTCTTTATAAAGTTTATTGGCAAGCCATGCCACAGGTTTGTATGGGACAGTTTCATTTATAAAAACCACCCCTCTTTTGACCGTATCATCTTCTACTCGTTTTACATAAAACCGCAGATTTACTTCTTCAAATGTTCCCAAAAATGGAATAGGTACATTAAAAAGGCTGGTTTTTTTAAACATAAATCCTACCAAACTCACATAGGTTTTATTCTCGTGAAAATCCAATTCAACTCCATTTGGCAGATAGGGTAGCAATACTTCCGGGTCCATTTCATAATTTGCCATGATTAGATTTTCCCAGTTTGCTGATAAAAATGTTTCTGTCATTTGCTTCCCAATGATTTTATATCTCAAATTATTTTTTCAGGAAAGACGAATACATCCACACCGATTTTTCTTGCATTCTGATATAGTCACTCATGAGTGCATTGGTTCCTTCATCCCCGGCATCATTGGATAATACCAATAATTCACGTTGCAAAATAATAATAGTTTGGAATGCTGCCAAAATATCCTGAATAGCTTGAATCCCATTACTGATCTCAACACTTTCAGTGATCGTTGCTGCTTCTTTGTAATCTGAGTAATTATGTTGTGGAGTATAACCCAAAGTGAGAATTCTTTCGGCAACTTCATCTATTTTTAACAAAAGATCGTTATATAGTTCTTCAAACTTTAAATGAAGTTCAAAAAACTTTTCTCCTTTAATGTTCCAGTGATAGCCTCTCGTATTCTGATAGAATATAGAGTAGTTGGCCAGAAGAATATTAAGTTTTTCAGCCAATATTTTGGCTTTATGGCTATCAAGCCCTATTGCATTTAATGTATTCATTTCAACTTTACAAATTATCACACGATTTGTTCGATGGTTTTACACTTTTCCACTCACCATTTTCTATATTATCGGTGAAATATTATTTTATATAAAAAATTAGAAAGACTGTATAAATATTTAGATATCAGATGCAATCAGGACATTAGTTTAATGCACATAAAAAGATATATAAATTTAAACCCATAAAAAATAAAGCGGGCATAGTAACCCACACACTATCTTTTATTTTGATCCTCACCAACACACCCAAAAACATAAGCAATGACAATCCTCCAGATGAAATTAATAAAATAGGATGATACATTAAACCAAAAAGAAGACCGGCAGCGCCCAATAATTCCAATATTATGGTAAATAATGCAAATTTTTCCAAATTAAAGCGTTTGAATTCGCTTTTCATGTGATCAGACGAGAAGTAAGAAATAATGTAGGCAAAGAAAGAAAAACTGGAAAAATAAATACAAATACGTAGTATATCCAAAATTATATAATCTTTAATGACGCGGAAGCAATCAAAAGGCAAGACACCAGAAAAATTAATGACGGCAATCTCTTAATAAAGAGACTTTTATTCTTAAAGTGAAAAAATTGAGCTGATAACATAAAGAAACCCATGAGAAGCGATGCAAAAGTAACTAATACCGGAAACCAAACGCCGACAATCAAGAGTGTCGCCAAAGAGATTTTTGCAGTACCCACAGCACTCCGGGTTAAATCACTTAATCCAAATAGTTTAAATTCTTTGATTATATTATCAAATCTAAAAATCCAGACGTAGTAAACCGAAATTGCCACTATTAATTGTAATACATTGATAAAATTATTCATTTGGATATATTTTAATTACTACAAAAGTAATCTTTTTACTCCCAATATTTATAATTTATTGAATGCCAATTATTACTATTTGAATTTTTTAAACTCCTGCAGACCTAAATAAAAACCTGCTCCAAATAATAGTGTGATTAAAGCAGCGAAATAAGGTATTAATTCAGTCATTCTTGCTCATATTTACGAGTTTTAAATAAATACCAAAAGCCAGAATGGATGGTACCCAAATTCCTATAAATATGGCAGCTTCTGCTTCACCATTGAAATACAAAATTTCTGAAAATATAAGCGATAGAAAAGCCGAAATAAAAAGTAACTTGTCAGTTATTGTGAATTTTTTAAACATGTTGAGTATTGATTTGACGTTTATTGTTGTTTGATTTTTAAAAGTGCAAAACTTAATTTTTCGTTTTTACCGGTGTTCTCATCCTAAATTATTTATATAACTTTGTTTTACACTTATGTATAAATATTAAATTTGAGTAACGAGGCATTTAAAAACATAAAATAGGTATAAATAAAAAAAATATTGCCACATCTTATGCCAGCATTTAAAAACAACTTCCATAACACCTTAATACTTTAAATGTTTTGGCGTAAGCGATTGATCCTTATTATCGTAAAATGGAACTATTGCAGCTAAACTTTATTAATAAGAGAATTTTAAGAATATTTTTGAATTTTAATAATCTACAGAAGGGGCTATGAATTTAAATTTGAAGAAACCATTATTGAATAACCCTCAGCTATTAGAGCTATTCAAACGGTGGTTTATGTAGTATTTCACTACAAATCAATTCTAAACCTGGCTATAGGTGGATATAATGGACCATATTGACCCATAAAACAAACAATTTATTATGAGTGTAAATCAGGTTACAGTTACAGCAAGTAATATTGAAAATTTCATCATTTTTTATAAAACACTGGGCTTAAAACTCATAGTCAAAACTTCACATTATGGCGGCCTTCCACTGGGTTTTTTGGTAGAGGAAAGTATCAATGTTTTATCAGGTCTCATGTCTTCTTTCTCATGATTTTCCGATCTGCACAATTCGTATGATTAGGGATAGAGTTTAAGCAGTTTGGTGATGATTTCAAATACTGTTAGGATGGTCTGACCATTGCGTTTTACGGCATCGGGGATGGATGCTTTTAGCTTGGATGAATGATTGTGAATGCCATAAGATCGTGATTTCTGGAAGTACGCCGGGTATACATGTTACCGGATTTGGTCTATGGCTACGAGTGGCTCTATGATTTTGTACACTTTAGCCAAACGATTAGCTTCCTACGTAAAAGATAATCGTTTTGTACAACTTATCCCTGACCTTACAATTCTTTTGTCTGGATAGTATGCGTTTAGAAAATATCCATTCCGATCAGGATAACATATTCTCACTCCTTGACGAACTCAATACTCCACTTTGTAATCCACGCCCACGTAGTGGGTTTGTAGCGATCGATTTCATCGCCACCATCATTTACACGTGGATCCTTTTCATTCTGCATCCACTGCTGAAGTCGTTCACTCAATTCTTTTTTTACGGATGCATACTCGGCAAGCGCTGCAATATTATTTACATTGTACGGATCTTTTCTTACATCATACATCTCTTCGGCTGGCCGTTTACTAAAACCTAAATCAAAAAAGCGTTTTACATTTGGGTCATGCCGATTATCAAGAAGAAATGCTTTGGTAGGGCCGCCATCGACATCCCCAAATTCCGAAGGGGTGCCGGGCATAGATTCATCACCAGCAGGCATTCTACCTGGGCGCAAGTTAATAATGTATAAAAAATTATTGGTGCGAATGGCCCGCATGGGGTAGCCCGCGCCTCTATCAAATTCATTGCGAACCATGCAGTGACGCTCGCGCTCAAGAAATACTTCTTTGCGGTGAACCATAGTTTGCCCTGTAAGTATTGGGATCAAACTCTTGCCATCCATTTCGGTTTCATTTTTTATACCCGCGAATTCCAAAAAAGTGGGCGTTAAATCTATCAGGTTGACGAAGGAATCATTTTTTTTGTTTTGTAATACTTTTTTAGAAAAGCTGGAGATGATCAGCGGTACACGCGTTCCATAGTCATATAGGTTCGCTTTCGCATGAGGAAAAGGCATGCCGTTGTCGGACGTCATCACGATGATTGTATTTTCCAATCTTCCTGATTGCTCTAATACTTTTAGTAGTTCTCCAACTTCATCATCCAATCGTTTGATCAGATAAAAATAGTCGGCCAGATCGCCTCTTACTTCGGGAACGTCCGGTAAGAAGGCAGGCACTTTGATTTTGTCAAGTTCAATTCCTGATGCTCTTCCTTTGCCAAAGGGAAACGTTCTATGCGGATTGTTAGAACCAAACCAAAAGAAGAAAGGTTTTTCTTTCGTTAACTGGCTAACCAATTTTTGAAACTCAACTTGAGTACCAGCAGGGTTTTCAGTATAACCCATCTTCGTAAAATCACCTGGAGCCCAGCCCTTTCTGTCATACGCTACTTCATAGCCTATCTTGCGCAACAGTTGTACATAGGTAGGAATGTTAACATCCAATCTGCCAACGAGGTTAACAGCTTCACCTAGTTTGTGAGGATACCTTCCTGTGAGTATGGCAGCCCGTGATGGTGTACAAGAAGGGTTCGGACTATAGGCATTGGAAAATGTTACACCATGCTGGGCAAGTCTTTCCAGGTTGGGAGTTTTCACTACCTGATCACCATATACACTCGAGTATGGGTAACTCATATCATCGGCCAGAATGAATAGAATATTTGGCTGCTTTGAGTATAGATTAGAATGACTTGAAACAAAAAAGAGAATGACAAAGAGTTTGATTTTCATTATTATTGATTATGTCTTATCCTGAAATAGGTTGACCATCTTTTAGTTAAAAATGGGAAAAGGTTTTCTTAGTTTTTTATTCCCTAAAAATGAAATTGATTTGATAAAGGGTGACAAACTGTAATTAACGATGACACTATATTTTTGATTTTATAAATTATAAATGCTGGGTGTCTTTGGGGTTGCTGATGACACAGAGGAAAGTTGATAAAAGCCCATCTAACCAAGATTTGCATACGACAATTCCCATAAGGCTTCACCAACTTTTGCCAATATATCTTTAAAATCTGCATTGGCCAATCTTCGATTTCAAGTTTCATCCTGTAGGAATTCTTTCTAAAGGGATGAACAGCTTGTCCGTCCTTTGGCAGAAAACCGGATTTTAGGAAAAGGGAAGGGCTCTGATTGGCTCTTATGATCACTTTATATTATGTATTGTTTCTAAGTTCAAATTTAAGCAGGATATTTTAATTCCGTATGTTTTTGGGCAGTTTTGATTTCCTATATTTTTATTGGTTGTACATTGTAATATATTTTGATGATGATTTTCATAAGTATTGCTTACAGAACTGGGTATTCTTATATTAAACTCTGATCATGCACAACGGTGAGCTTCGAGACATCACCACATTGCGTAATCGAGGATCACCAACGAACTAAAAGTCAAAATAATTACACTACACAAAACCAAACACCATCCTTTCATGGTAGAGGTGTCCCACTACTTCCCTGTCACTCCCATGGACCCAGCCAAGAAAAATAATTACAAATTCGAAATGGGCAACCTTGCTATCGGTCAAAAAGATACTACACCACCTGTAGACATTCGTTCGATGCCTTCGGTGTCGCTGAATATGAAGGTCGTTTAAAAATGACATAGCATTGTCATTTTAGACCTGAACTGGTCAAAACCTTGACCATCGTGGACGCATTTGTAAGCCCTTCCGGCATTTGTGTTGGCTACGCTTGCTCATTAGTGAAGGGCTTTAGTATATACGGCTTAATGTTGGTCAGCAATTCGGGGTAAAAACATAAAACATTAAAAAAGAGCAAATTATAAGTCTCTGAAAAAAACTAGTTTACAGATAATTTATATATTTGCTCTTCAA
>JAYTNJ010000089.1:0-1527 GCA_043748345.1 Saprospiraceae bacterium | reverse complement strand
CTGGCACAGTCAGCTGGCTTGCAAGTTAAAGGGAGAACTTCATCATTTGCTTTCAAAGGCAAGAACATGGATTTAAAGTTGATTGGAGCGCAATTGAATGTAAGTTATATTCTGGAAGGTAGTGTTCGGAAAGCTGGTAATATTTTGCGCATCACGGCACAGCTCATTAAAGTATCAGATGGAAATCATCTGTACTCCCAAACTTTTGATAAAGAACTCAAAGACATATTTACTATCCAGGATGAAATATCACTGGCCATACTAAATGCTGTTAAAATCAAATTAAATGGCGCAGAAAAAGATATTGTTCTAAAGAAATACACAGATAATGTCGAAGCCTATGAGTTGTATCTGAAAGGACGTTATCAAATTCATAAATTTACTCCGGATGGATTTTTGAAAGCTATTGAATATTTGGATGCGGCCATTGCGATTGACTCCACATATGCAATCGCTTTTGCAGATAAGTCATTTTGTTATTCGAACCTGGCTTCTTTCGGTTGGCAAACCGGGGAAAAGGTTAAATCACAAGCACTCGAAGCCGCTCACAGAGCAATTCAATTGGATGACGAAATTGCCGAAAGTCACCTGGCAATCGGACGCATGAAGCTGCATTGGGATTGGAAAATAAAGGAAGCCAAAATGAGTTTTGAAAAAGCGTTGGCCATCAATCCCAACAGTGCAGAGGTTCACGTACAACTGGCCTTTTGCGCTGCTTTGTTAGGAAAGAATAAAGAAGCTATCGAACACGCATCCAAAGCGCATAACCTGGATCCATTCTCAATACTAAATCTTGCTTATTTAGGTATAATATACTGGACTGTCGGTGATGCTGAAAAAACTTTAGCGATTGGAAAAAGTTTAGTGGACATAGCGCCAACTTTCCCTATGGGCCATACTTGGGTTGGGGCTTATAATATTATAATAAAAAGGTACGATGCAGCGATTCCTCACTTTGAAATGGCAGCGAAGTTAAATCCTGATATTTCAAATTTATGTGATCTCGGCTGTATATATGGAGCTGCGGGAGAAAAAACGAAGGCACGGGAAATCATTGAAAAAATGAAAAAAACAGCGGGGGCTGATATAGCGGGGAATTTTTTTATAGGGCGTGTATATGGAAGCATTGGAGAATGGGATACTGCTTTTCAGTATTTTGACAAGGCCATCGAAAACCGCGAATCCAGGATACTATTTATTAAATTTGATTTCCGGGATGGGCAAATGGACATGAATGATCCCAGAGTGCTGAAACTACTTGAAAAAATGGGACAGCCTTATGAATAAATCTCAAATTCATTAACTGCCAAATACAGGATAAATAAGGTATTGTGTATCAATGTCAGTCAAGATAAACCGAATCAATAAGAAATATTTATCTAAATAAATTTAGTTCAGTTTTGAAGAATGGATACTTCTCATGGTTCATGTGTGTATAACAAATTGCACTTTTTTATTAAAAAGCAACAATTTTATGGATTTTAAGATTAAGACAATATTATTTTAAGCTCTTTGATACTTAAAATT
>JAYTNJ010000088.1:0-1526 GCA_043748345.1 Saprospiraceae bacterium | reverse complement strand
CTTATATACGGCTTCTATCCCGATGTGTTAAACCATCCAAATGATCAGGAAACAATTATTTCGGAGCTTGTCAGCAGCTACTTATTTAAAGACGTCATTGCTTATGATAAAATACGAAAATCGAACACCATTCTCAAACTGGTACAAGCATTGGCGTATCAGGTAGGTAGTGAAGTAAATTATTCTGAACTAGCTAAACTAATAGGATTGGATGCAAAAACGGTGGCGTATTACATAGATATCCTAGAAAAAGCCTTTGTTGTCTTCAGCCTGAAATCATTTAGCAATAACCATCGAAATGAAATTAAAAAGGGCATGAAAATATACTTTTTTGATAATGGAATCAGAAATGCTATTATTGGCAATTTCAATGATGTATCAAACAGAACAGATGTTGGTACACTTTGGGAAAACTTTTTAATCAGCGAAAGATATAAGCAAATCAGCTATTCCAAAAAAATCATCCAGTCTTATTTTTGGAGAAATACCCAACAGCAGGAAATTGATTATATAGAACAACGCGGAGATAAAATCAAAGCGTACGAATTTAAATGGAATCCAAATAAAAAAGTGAAATTTTCAACCACATTTACTAAAATATATCCTGCCGAAACGCGGGTAATTTCCAGAGATAATTTTCTTGATTTTGTATCACCGATTGTAACCTGACCCAAAGAGTATGGCTCTGTTCCAGCAGCTAAATATATAGCAAATTTAGTTGAAGGGTTGATTATACTTCTTATATCCATCATGTCCCATTCAGAAGCTTCACCAAATCTGTGTGGTAGGTCGAACCCCTGTGGAGAGTAAGGCATGGCAACGTCAGAATACTTTTTAGGGTGGATGACGAAATCAGAGTCATCGATATCAGACGAATAGGTCATCGGAAGGAAATATATAAGCAGGGTTGCAATATCAACAAAACACAAAGAATTTCCACTTACATATCAAGGACTACTGAACGATGCCATCCAAAATTGCGAACCAAAATCACGATTTATTGAAGAAACCACAAATAAATGCATGTCGATGTGAGACCCTAAGTTGGGTAAAAATCCCTACCCTAGCCATAAAATATCCCTAAGGCGACAAAATTCTACTCAAATAAAGCCGAAGATTTTGAACGGAAAGTAAACAAAGAATTTTGATATCGCTACTATATTAGAGTTATTCTACCACAAAAAAGGAATGGAATATTTCCCAAACTCACCCCATCATCCGGTGCCAGGCAAACCTTACCAGCACCAAAAATCCAATAAAAAACAAAACGAACTGATAGAATGGCATAAATGTGAATACAAAAATGTGGGTTTTCTCCAGTATCCACATCATAGATATAAGTACAGTGATGATAAAAATCAAGCTGCCAATCTTGTCAAAACCGGGGACATCGCTCAGGCTCACGTTCTTCTTAATCAACCACAGTGTGATCAGCATACAGATGATGGGCAATACCTGCGTGAAAAGATTGGTCTCCATCACGGGTTGTCTTTCAAATAAAAACATATAAGCATTGAGCGTAAGGG
>JAYTNJ010000087.1:0-6628 GCA_043748345.1 Saprospiraceae bacterium | reverse complement strand
TTTTTTGCATTGCCAAAAAAAGTAAACAAAAAAGGCTAGTTCCGCTAAACCGCTCCGCGTACCGGAACGGCCACGCTCTTTGCATTCTACCTCCGATTTAGGTGTTATTGTTTAATATTTAGACGATTTTTATTTAGTTAATTTAATTTTCTTTTTTAAATTTAAAAATAATTAACCTACAAAATGGTAGTATCCCAAGTTTTACACTTAGTGCAATTTGTTATACACACATATATGAATATTAACAGTAATATTACTTTTACTCTCCTATATTTGTGGTCAAATAGAAGATCTAATTGAATATAGATATTGCCGGCCATTCAATCATGCTACTGCCACAAAAAGCCATCTGGGAAGCCGATAAAAAATGTTTAATCATAGCCGACCTGCACCTTGGAAAAATAGAACACTTCAGAGCTTCGGGAATAGGCCTTCCACAAAAAGCCGTGAATGCCACTTTAGAAAAATTAAAATGCTTACTCAATACATTTGAACCACAGCATGTTATTTTTCTCGGAGATTTGTTTCACTCAAGAAAGAATGATTCATTTAAGAAATTAAGCTCTATTTTGAAAGAATTTGAAAATACACTCTTTACACTGATCACAGGGAATCATGACATATTGACCAATGATGATTATACTGATCTTGGCCTCAGTGTTTATCCTGAATTAGTACTCGGTAATCTGTGGCTTACTCATGAGCCTCAAAAAGAGTTAAAAGGACACAATTATAATCTGGCAGGACATATACATCCAGGTGTCAGGCTCAATGGCAAAGGAAAACAATCCATCAGCTTGCCTTGCTTTTATTTTGGAGATACGGCAGGAATTTTACCTGCTTTCGGCTATTTTACAGGTAAAGCTATATTAAAACCAGACAGGAATTCAAAAGTTTTTGTCATTGCAGAAGACCTAATATACAACGTTTCATTATGATCAAAATAATCCACACCGCCGACTGGCATATCGGTAAGATACTCCATCGACAAGATCTGAATGAGGATCTTAACCTGTTTTTTGTCTGGCTGATTGAATATATAAAATTTGAAAAAATTGACCTGCTTTTAGTTTCCGGCGACATTTTTGATCTGGCCAATCCATCAAATCGTGACACTACAACGTATTATAAAATGCTATACAGGCTTTCGGAGCTAAAAGTAAAAGTAATCATAACGGGTGGCAATCATGATTCTATCAGCTTACTGGATGCTCCATCCGATTTGCTTGACATATTGAAAATAACCATAGTGGGTGGTGCAAAAAATAATTTGGAAGAAGAAATAATACCTTTTTACAATGCTAATAATGTACTTGAATGTGTCGTATTGGCAGTTCCTTTCCTTCGCGACAAAGATCTGAGACAATCGCTTCCTGCCGGCGAAATGCCAGATAAATCATTGGTGATCGAACTCGCAATCAAACATCATTATGCCGAACTAATAGACTTAAGCAATAAAAAATACGGATCAGGAGTGCCTGTGATCGCCATGGGTCACTTGTTTATGAAAGGAGCCATTACTTCTGATAGCGAGAGGGATATACATATAGGAAATTTGTCCGGAATAGACAGATCTGTTATCCATCCCGATATTGACTACATGGCATTAGGACATATACATAAACCACAAAAAGTAAGTAATCTAGATCATGTGCGGTATTGTGGGTCTCCCATATTTTTAGATTTTTCAGAGCGCGAATATGAAAAAAAGATAATCCAGCTCGAGATAGAAGGAAATCAAATTTCTACAATAAAATCAGTTCCTATTCCAAAGTCCCGTGATATGGTCAAGTTTTCCGGAACACTTGAAAATATTAAAAAAAGTCTCGCTACTTATTCAAATATGCTGCCGCTTTGTGCTTTTATAGAACTTGATGTGAGCGAGCCTGTCTTTGATATACAAAAAATACAGGAACTTGAAGATTTTCGAGAAAATGCAATGGCTGAAGACTATAAAATACTTAAGAGCAGAATTTCTTTTTTATCAAATCCTAATTCTGATGTACTTCTGATATCTCAAAATAAAACAATAAGCGAATTGTCACCTCAGGATATATTTAGACAAAAACTGGGAGAAGGTGAAATAGATGATGCATTATCCGCGGATCTATTTAATGCTTATAGTCTCCTGCTGCAGGAGTTGGAATACTAAAATAACTTACTATGAAAATATTGAAACTAAGATTTAAAAATATACATTCACTTAAAGGTGAACAGGTTATTGATTTCACAACAGCTCCATTATCTGTATCTGGATTATTTGCCATTACAGGACCTACGGGAGCCGGAAAGTCCACTATTCTTGATATTATTACGCTGTCACTCTTCAACAGAATACCTAGATTTGATGGTAAAATTACCACTTCAGAGATAGAAAACCTGGGATCTGTGATGACGCATTTTACGGATGAAGCCTTTGCAGAAACTGAGTATCAGGTGGGACAAAAAGCATACAGATCTACTTGGAAAATATCAAAAACCCGAAATAACACCTTCAGAGATTATGAAATGATACTATCCACTCTGGATGATGGGAAAATACTGGACTTAAAAAAATCAGAAGTACCCGGAGAAAATGAAAAAATCATTGGTCTGAATTACGATCAGTTTGTAAGATCAATCCTGCTTTCACAGGGTGAATTTGCAAAACTTCTCAGATCAGATAAAGCCGAACGGACTTCCCTTTTGGAAGAAATAACGGGTAGTAAAATTTACAGAACTTTAGGAAAAGCAGCTTTTGAAAAAGCCAAACTCAAAAAAGAAGAAATCAATCTACTGAAACAGCAAAAAGATGCTATTTCTGTTTTGAACGAAGCAGAGATTGCTGAAAAGCATCTTAATCTCGAAAACAATAAAAAGTCTCTTATTACAATTGACTTAAACCTTTCGGCAACTACATCACTCTTGTTACAAGCAGAAAAAAAAATACAACTTCAGCAAAAGATGAATGAAGCCCATAAATCATTGGAAGAATTAAAACTAAGAAAAGCTGCATTCGCAACAGAGGAAATAAAACTGCAAAAACATAAAAATCTGGATATCCACCGCAGCGAGATGACGCTTTGGTCGCATGACAGCCGATTGATCGTGGAGCAGGAATCAGAAATAACAGTATGCAGGCAAAAGATTGCTGAAAAGGAAGAAGTCCTTGAATATTCTATTCGGGAAATGAAAAAATTTACAAGTCAGGAAATCAATGAAAATAACTTCCTGCACGAAATGAAAAAATTTGAAAATAAAATTATCCAACTCGACAGTAGTTTGTCGCTATTAAAAGAAAAAGGTACCAAATCCCGATCTGATTACAATAAATTAATAAATAATAACCACAATACTCATGCTGAAAAGCTTCTAAGTCACCAAACTAATCATGAAAAAATCCAATATTACCGCCAAGTTCTGTCACAGTTTGAGAATAGAACTAAAAATTTTGAAAAGGACGATACCATCCGTGAAAATATAGCACAATTACAGCATATTCTGGTATCTCTCGAGAAAAAGCACTCTTCATCATTACATTATGAAAATGCTGCGAAGGACATATCGGCTTTAACAGTTGAGAGAGGATTAGCAGATATCCAAAAGCACATCCTGGTAAAAGAGACTGAAGAAATTCTCAATAAAATAAATACTTTAAAGCCTGAAATTGAAATACTCCAGAAAAAAAAGGAAGACCAATACAAAATATCAGGACTTGAAGAACATAGAAAAATGCTGAAAGATGAAGAACCATGCCCTCTTTGCGGTTCTACCCATCATCCTTACGCACTGGAAAAAGAAATGATAAATCTCGGACATACTGAAGCATTGATCATGCATCTGAAGAAGGATTTAGATCTGGCACAGCAAAAACAAATCAGTAATTCGGCCAATCTGGCATCAACAATATCCCGAATACAATCTCTGGATCAACAAATTAATAGTAAAAATACTATAGTCGATAACCTGACTATGGAAAATCCAGAATTCAAAAAATCGACATCTGTAGCATCAGATTTAAAAAGTCAATCTGAACTTACTACATCTGAACTTACTATATTACAAAATGAAATAGAATCACGAATTATAGTGAACTTTCTCGAAAATTGTTTGAATCTCCTCGATGAATTATCCGAAATATCAACTCAATATAGCCTGGTCAACGCAGAAAGACAAAAATTATATGGAGGAAATGATGTCAATGGTGATGCAGACGAAATACAAAACAAATATATTTCTGCCAGAGATATCAGTAAAGAATTAAAAGTTACCCTTGATTATGCTTTGGAAAGAAATGAAAATTTGACCAAATCAACTGAAAAAAGGGAAAATAGCCTGTTAAAAAGTATAATCACAATGGGTTATGATGACGTTAGGTCTGCAATTTCAGATATCCTGGATGATGTAGAATACCAAAAACTCTTAAAAGAAAAAGAAATTCTGGTAAAAAACGATACTGAGCTTTCAACTGGTATCAGGGCTTTTCAAGCTGAATACGAAGTCATTGTGGTGCCTGAAGGGTCAGAATCCAGTCCTGGTATGTTGAGAACAATCATAAATCAACTCAATACTGAAAAAGACACCTTGAATCATACCAACGGTGCCATAACAAATGAGCTGAATAAAAACCAGGAGGCTCTTATTCGTATGGCTGAAGCAGAAATATTATTGAAGCAAAAAACAGATGCAGCGGCTGTTTGGTATCTATTGGATAAGCTTATAGGGGACTCCACCGGAAGTAAATATGCCAGATATGCTCAAAACCTCAGCCTAAAACATCTCATTGATCTTGCCAATAAAAGACTGTCCAAACTTTCTGACAGGTACCTTCTGGTGCACACAGATATTGAATCTGACCTTACCATCATAGACCTTTATCAGGGTAATATCAAAAGAAGTGTCAAAACACTTTCCGGTGGTGAATCTTTTATTGTATCACTGGCTCTTGCACTGAGTCTGGCTGACATGGCGTCTCAGAATATCAGACTCGAAAGTCTTTTTATAGATGAGGGATTCGGTACTCTGGATGCCGAAACGCTGGAAACAGCCATTGAAACGCTTGAGAAATTGCAGTCAGAAAGCAATCGTACCATAGGTATTATCTCTCATGTTGAAAGTCTGAAAGAAAGAATAACTACACAGATAAGGGTTAATAAAAATACCGGAGGATATGCAACTGTTGAAGTGGTGGGGTAAAATGTCTTAAAAAAAGAGTGAGATATTAGAGATTGAAAGTCAAGACATCAAATTAAATATTAGTTGTGTGAAATTTTCATTAACAAATATATTTTTTTTAACATACACAAAATGTATATTTACAAATATTTGTGAAAAAATCATGAAATCAAAAATTAAATACCTACCTTTGCAGCTCACAATCGCCCTCCTTTAGGTTCTTTACAGTTCAGGATTGGAGAACCGATATTAAACATATTAATAAATGACATTTGAAAATTTAGGTCTCATAGATCCTATTCTGGATGCTTTGAGATCAGAAGGATATACACATCCTACACCTGTACAGGCGCAAGCCATTCCACTATTATTAAAAGGACATGATCTTCTGGCTTGTGCACAAACAGGCACAGGCAAAACTGCAGCATTTGCTATTCCTATCATTCAGCACCTTTATCAAAATAATAACAATCAGCGCAGAATAAAAGCTTTGATTGTAACACCCACCAGAGAACTTGCCATTCAGATAGGTGAAAGTTTTGAAGCCTATGGCAAAAATACAAAATTAAGACATACCGTAATTTTTGGAGGCGTAAACCAGCACAGTCAGGTAAATGCACTCAAAAATGGTGTTGATATTCTTGTCGGAACCCCAGGAAGACTTCTGGACCTATTCAGTCAGGGTTTAATCAGATTTGGTGATTTATCACATTTTGTCCTGGATGAAGCCGACAGAATGCTGGATATGGGATTTGTGCATGATGTAAAAAAAATCATCAAACTTTTACCTGAAAAGAGACAATCGCTATTCTTCTCGGCTACTATGCCGGATTCCATCATGCTTTTGGCATCAACAATATTATCAGACCCTGAAAAAGTCGAAGTTACACCTATATCATCAACAGCCGAGACTGTCCAGCAGGAAGTATTTTTTGTAGATCAGGTAAATAAGTATGAACTCCTTATGCACCTCCTTAAAGACAGAAGTATAAAG
The DNA here is from genome assembly GCA_043748345.1 of Saprospiraceae bacterium. Lineage (GTDB taxonomy): Bacteria > Bacteroidota > Bacteroidia > Chitinophagales > Saprospiraceae > OLB9. Next base: position 480 of record JAYTNJ010000087.1, on the reverse strand, counting down.
TCTGCTTTAGTTTTTACACGGACCAAACACGGTGCTGATAAAGTGGTAAAAGTACTGAGCAGATTTAATATTTCTGCTGAAGCTATACATGGAAATAAATCTCAGAATGCCAGACAGAAAGCACTGTCAAATTTTAAAGAAAAAAGTACAAGAGTCCTTGTTGCCACTGATATTGCGGCCAGAGGTATTGATATCGATGACCTCTCTTATGTTATCAATTTTGAAATACCAAATATCCCGGAAACTTATGTACACAGGATAGGTCGTACAGGCAGAGCCGGAGCTTCAGGAAAAGCTATATCCTTTTGTGACGTAGAAGAAAGACCCTATCTTAGGGATATTCAGAAATTGATTCATATTCAAATACCTGTGGTCGAAGAACATCCTTTTCCTTCAGGTAAACATGTAGAGGAAACCACTTTTTCCACTCCAGCACAGAGACATATTCAACATCGAAGTAATCATGGCAGGCCTAATGAT